>JAISXF010000113.1 GCA_031270845.1 Prevotellaceae bacterium | reverse complement strand
AGTTCGTAACCGTAAGGAGCGACCTAAGGCAAAACCGGTGACTGGGGCTAAGTCGTAACAAGGTAGCCGTACCGGAAGGTGTGGCTGGAACACCTCCTTTTTGGAGCTGTTACCGACTAACAGAAGGGTTTCCGCTATCTTTACCTAAACGGGGGATTAGCTCAGTTGGCTAGAGCACCTGCCCTGCAAGCAGGGGGTCGTCGGTTCGACTCCGACATCCTCCACCAATATCACAGTCTCGTAGCTCAGTTGGTTAGAGCACTACACTGATAATGTAGGGGTCCGCGGTTCAACTCCGCGCGAGACTACCAACCAACCACAAAATAAAAACAAGTAATTTTTAATAAAATTACTTGTTTTTATTATTTAAAACCAAACAGAATATCCAAAAAATTAACCGCAGACCAAGAAAATGACTTAACTTTAATGCTCCGTTGATGGCATTTACAAAAGCCGCAACGAAATTAGTTGCATTGGATACTTGAATCTGCGGTGCGGTTGCCTTAATCCGATTTTTGCACGTTGTATTTATTTTGCTTACCTTTGCACCCCAAAAAAAGGTCGATGCGGGCATGGCGTAATTGGTAGCCGCGCCAGACTTAGGATCTGGTGCCGTAAGGCGTGGGGGTTCGAGTCCCTTTGCCCGCACAATGAAGGAGCAATGAGCGCTGGCTCATACAGAATTAATATATATTTCAAAATAAAGAAAAGATGCATATATCTCAAAAAAATACAGACGAAGTGTCGGCTCTCTTAACGATGACCATCGAAAAGAGCGACTACGAACAGCATGTAAAAAAAGCGTTAAACGATTGCCGGCGCAGAGCCGAAGTGAAGGGGTTCCGCCCGGGCATGGCGCCGATGAGCCTTATCGAAAAGAACTACGGCAAGACAGTACTGATAGACGAATTAAGCAAACTGATGACCGACGGTTTGAACAAATATATTACCGATTCTCAGCTCCATCTGTTGGGAGAACCGATACCTGTCAATATGGAAGAGGCTATAGAGAACAGGAAAAATAAGGACACCTTTGAATTTCTGTTCGAAATCGGGTTGGAACCCAAACTGACTTTTACGCTTTCGAAAGACGATGTTATACCCTATTATACGATAATTATCACGGAGGAAGAGAAGGAAAAGGAAACGCAGGTTATATTAAAAGAAGGCGGAACGTTAGTCGAACAGGAAACCGCCGACAAAACGGCCTTACTGACCGTCGATCTCGTCCAAAACGAGCGCACCATTGAGAATGCGTTGATTGCGCTGCAAAGAATCGAAGACTCCCCGCTGAAGGAACCGTTTATTGGCAGAAAAATCGGCGACGAGTTAACGGTAAACGTCAAACAACTGTTTACGAACGAAAACGACCTGGCCGCCATGCTCAAAATTAGAAAGGAAGAGCTCTCGCAGATTGAACCGGAGTTCACCGTACAAATAAAGAAAATAGAACGGTTTGTCGAAGCCGAATTGAATCAGTCGTTCTTCGACCGGCTATTTGGCGCAGGCGTCGTAACGGACAAAGAAGTGTTTATGCAACAGGTGGAAGACCGGTTGCAGGGCAAATACCATCAGGATAGCGAATACCGCCTTGCTATCGACATCTATCAGGCATTGGAAAAAAAGGCCAGCATGACCCTGCCCGACGCTTTCCTCAAACGCTGGTTGCAGTACTCCGACAACAACAAAATAACATCGGAAAACGTGGAAAAGATGTATCCCTGGTTTGCCGCGGGGTGTCGCCGGCAAATCATTAACAAATACATCATGCGCTCGCAAAACATGAAAATCACCAAGGACGAGTTGTTGGAGAAGGCTAAAAGAGTGGTGCAGTATCAATTCTTCATGTACGGCATCTACAATGCGACGGAGGAAGACTTTGCATACTATGCCAAATCGCTCCTGGCCAAAGAAAAAGAATCAAAACAGATATACGACCAGGTCGAAAAGGAAAAAGTCATAGACTATGTCCGGGCGACGGTTACGATTGACGAGCGGCGCATCACCAGCGAAGCCTTGCAGGAATTGATTAAAAGAGACGAACCGCAAGACAGCGAGCTGGCCGAATAGCCGCTGTTTTGTTTACATTATAAATTAAAGACTATGGACTCGAAAGAATTTAAAAGATATGCCACCGGGCATTTGGGTGTAAGCAGTCTCGCGCTGCACCGCTACGGCGCGATGTACAGCGGGTATATCAACCCGACGATTATCGAAGAGCGGCAGCTCAACGTGGCGTCGATGGATGTGTTTTCACGGTTGATGATGGAACGCATCGTATTTCTCGGCGTGCCGATTACCGACGATGCCGCGAATATCATTCAGGCGCAGCTGCTGTTCCTCGAATCGACCGACGCGCATAAGGACATTTTAATCTACATCAACAGTCCGGGAGGGTCGGTGTACGCGGGGCTGGGCATTTATGATACGATGCAGCTCATCAATCCGAAGGTAGCGACGGTGTGTACCGGCATTGCGGCGTCGATGAGCGCCATCCTGCTGACGGCAGGATGCAGCGGTAAACGCTCCATATTGCCGCATTCGCGCGTGCTGATTCACCAGCCGATGGGCGGCGCCGAAGGGCAGGCATCCGACATTGAAATTGTCGCGCGTGAGATTATGAAAACAAAGCGCGAACTGTATGAAATCCTGGCCTTGCATACCAACAAACCATACGAAGAAATCGAAAAGGACGCCGACCGCGACTACTGGATGAACGCCGAAGAAGCGATGGCATACGGCATGGTCGATGAAATAATGAGAAATGGCCATAAACAATAAACCGAGCCATCCGGTTATACGCTGTTCGTTTTGTCAGCGCCCCGAATTCGACGTCGAACTGATGATCCGCGGGGAAGATGCCGCCATTTGCGACGAATGTGCTACGCATGCGATGGATTATGTAAAGGAATTTCACCAGTCGAAAAGCACGAACAAGCTGGCGCATGCGCCGATATTAAAACCGAAGGAAATAAAATCGTTTTTAGATCAGTATGTTATCGGGCAGGACGAGGCGAAGAAGTTTTTGTCCGTCTCGGTGTACAATCACTACAAGCGCATCCGGTTGCCGAAGGAGAAGAAGGTCGATATTGAGAAGTCGAATATCCTGCTGGTAGGCGAAACGGGCACGGGCAAAACCCTGCTGGCATCGACCATTGCCCGTATCCTGCACGTGCCGTTTGCGATTGTCGATGCCACCGTGCTCACCGAAGCGGGGTATGTCGGAGAAGACGTCGAAAGCATCCTTTCGCGCCTGCTGCAGGCCGCCGACGGCAATGTGCCGCTGGCTGAAAAAGGGATTGTTTTTATTGATGAGCTTGATAAGATTTCGCGCAAAAGCGACAATCCCTCCATCACGCGCGACGTGTCGGGCGAAGGCGTCCAGCAGGCGATGCTCAAGCTGCTGGAAGGCTCGGTGGTCAATGTCCCGCCGCAGGGAGGGCGTAAGCATCCCGAACAGAAGATGATACCTGTCGATACCAAAAATATCCTCTTTATTTGCGGCGGCGCGTTCGAGGGCGTCGAGCGGATTATCGCGCAGCGCCTCAATACCAACAGCATCGGGTACGGCGCGGCACAGAAGCACGCCCGCGTCGATCGCAATAATTTCCTGCAGTACATCGGCCCTGCCGACCTGCGAAAATACGGACTGATACCCGAAATCGTCGGTCGCCTGCCGATTGTTACTTACCTCGAGCCGCTCGACCGCAAGGCGCTGCGCGCGATATTGACCGACCCTAAAAACGCGATTATCAAGCAGTACATCTATCTTTTTTCGTTAGATGGTATCGACCTCACCTTCGACGATGATGCGCTGGAGTATATTGTCGATAAGGCCATCGAATACAAGCTCGGTGCGCGCGGCCTGCGTTCCATCTGCGAAACGATTATGATGGACGCCATGTACGACCTCCCCTCGGAGAGCAAAACCGCCTTCCGTATTACCAAAGAATATGCTGAAATAAAATTGAATGTAAAGGAAGTCAGGAATTAAACATCGACTCCCGTTCGCCGGTCATGGTGTATTATCCATGTTCTTTATCCTTTCTTCGGTCAGGTCGCTGATGGCCTCGATTGGCACGTCCGTTTTACAAAAAGGGACGTCCGTTTTACAAAAAGGGACGTCCGTTTGACCGAGACGGACGTCCGTTTTACTGAAACGGACGTCCGTTTTACTGAAACGGACGTCCGTTTGACCGAGACGGACGTCCGTTTTACTGAAACGGACGTCCGTTTTTACCAAGACGGACGTCCGTTTTACAAAAAGGGACGTCCGTTTTACAAAAAGGGACGTCCTCCGTTTTGAAAAATTAGTAATTTACCATGCATACAGCGGCCAGCCGCTCATCATTTTATTAACATCCCTGCGGACGGCCTCGATAATGCTACTGTCGTCAATATTGGAAAGCACCCGGTCTATCAAATTGACAACCGGTTCCATCTCGCGTTCTTTAAGGCCACGGGTTGTTATCGCCGGCGTGCCCGCGCGGATGCCCGATGTCTGGAAAGGCGAACGGGTATCGAACGGCACCATGTTTTTGTTTACCGTAATGTCGGCCTGCACAAGCGCTTTTTCGGCCTGCTTGCCGGTGAGGTCGGGGAATTTGCTGCGCAGGTCGATTAGCATAAGATGATTGTCGGTGCCGCCCGAGAAGAGCTTGTATCCCTTGTCGATAAAGGCTTTTGCCATCGCCGCGGCGTTTTTCTTTACCTGTGTCTGATAGTCCGCGTATTCGGGCTGGAGGGCTTCGTAGAAGGCGACGGCTTTGGCGGCAATGACATGTTGTAGCGGGCCGCCCTGGATGCCAGGGAAGACGCTCGAGTTAATCATGGCCGACATCATCTTGAGGCTTCCCTTCGGCGTTTTGACTCCCCACGGGTTCTCAAAATCTTTTCCGATAATAATCACGCCCCCTCGCGGGCCGCGCAGGGTCTTGTGCGTAGTCGATGTTACGATATGCGCATGCGGCACGGGGTTATCGAGCAGGCCGGCGGCAATAAGCCCCGCCGGATGCGCCATATCGACCATAAAAATCGCACCGACCCTGTCGGCTATGGCGCGGATGCGGGCATAATCCCATTCGCGGGAATAGGCGGAAGCGCCGCCGACAATCAATTTTGGCCGATGCTCCAGCGCCCGCTGCTCTAACTGGTCGTAATCAATGAGCCCGGTATCTTCCCGCACGCCGTAGGAAACGGCCTTATAGAGAATCCCCGAAACATTGACCGGCGAGCCGTGCGAGAGATGGCCGCCATGCGAGAGGTCAAGCCCCATGAACGTGTCGCCGGGTTGGAGGCAGGCCATAAAAACGGCCATGTTAGCCTGTGCCCCCGAATGCGGCTGGACATTGGCATACTCCGCCCCGAAAAGCCGGCACAGGCGCTCGATAGCAACCTGTTCGCTTTGATCGACGATTTCGCAGCCGCCGTAATAGCGGGCGCCGGGATAGCCTTCGGCGTATTTGTTGGTCAGCACCGACCCCATCGCCTCGAGCACCTGCGGGGAGACGAAGTTCTCGGAAGCAATCAGCTCGATACCGTGCAGCTGGCGCTGCTCTTCCTTTTTTATCAGTTCAAATAGCTGAATATCGCGTTTCATACGGTGGTCGGATTATTTATTTCACCCGCTCGACATATTCGCGACTGCGGGTATCGACTTTGATACGGTCGTTCTGATGGACGAAAAGGGGTACCGAAATTTCGGCGCCGGTTTCGAGCGTTACCGATTTCTGCGCATTGGTCGAAGAAGTGTCGCCCTTGACGGCCGGCTCGGCATACGTTACTTCCAGCTCGACAAAAGGCGGCAGCTCACAGGAAAGCACGCGCTCGTCGTCGGCATGGAACATCATTTCGACGTACTGGCCTTCCTTCATCAGGTCGGCATTGTCGAGCATATCGGCCGGAATATCGACCTGCTCAAAGGTTTCGTTGTGCATAAAATGAAAACCGCTTTCGTCCTTGTAAAGGAACTGATAGGGACGGCGTTCGATACGGACAAGTTCGACGCGCTCGCCGGCGTTAAAGGTGTTTTCCAGAATGCGCCCGTTCTCAAGGTTGCGCATTTTCACTTTCACGAAGGCGCCGCCCTTTCCCGGTTTCACATGCTGGAACCATACGATTGAACACGGTTTGCCGTTATATTCGATGCACAGTCCGTTTTTAAAATCTGCTGTTGTTGCCATAGTTTATATGTTTGTTGTTAATTTTTTTTAATAGTACCAAAATAAGGGAAGATCATTCGCCGTCATGCGCCGCTAAAAAAAGCAAAGGGATTGATTTACCCTATAAAATGAAAATGCGACCCGAAGCGCTCGAACGCCGCCCTGTCTAATGCCTCCCGATGGTCGGGATGGGCGATGCCGGTAATCAGCCTGGCGCGCTCCTGAAGGGTTTTCCCGTAAAGATTTACCGCGCCATACTCCGTTACAAACCAATGAATATGATTGCGGGTCGTAACCACCCCCGTGCCGGGGCTCAGGGTCGGCGCAATTTTGCTCACGCCTTTATTAGTAACCGACGGCATCGCGATAATCGCCTTGCCGCCTTTCGAGAGCGACGCGCCGTAAATAAAATCAATCTGCCCGCCAACGCCGGAATAGAACACCGTCCCCAGCGAATCCGCCCCCACCTGACCGGTGATGTCCACCTGCAACGCCGAATTGATCGCCGTTACTTTCGGGTTGCGGGCAATAATCGAAGGCGTGTTGGTGTATTCGACGTCCATCATCGCTACCATCGGGTTATCGTCAATAAAATTATAGCATGTCTGCGAACCCATCAGGAATGTCGATACCATTTTGCCCCTGTCGATGGCTTTGTTGGCGCCGTTAATCACCCCCCGTTCGACCAGCGGCAGCACGCCGTCGGCAAACATTTCGGTATGGATGCCCAAATTCTTATGATTGCCCAGCTGCGCCAGCACGGCATTCGGAATAGCCCCGATGCCCATTTGCAGCGTCGCGCCGTCTTCAATGAGCGCCGCACAGTTTTTGCCGATAGCCGCTTCGACGTCGGTCGGTTCCGAAAAATGCGCCGGGCAGAGCGGGGCATTGTCTTCCACAAAAAAGTCGATTAAACTCATCGGAATCATAGCATCACCCCACGCACGCGGCACGTATGAATTGACTACGGCAATGACTTTCCCGCCCGAGCCGTGCGCCGTTTCGATAGCCGCAAGCGTGGCATCAACCGACGTGCCGAGCGAAACAAACCCGTGCTTGTCGGGCGACGACACCTGTATCATCGCCACATTGCAGGGCAACACGCCGCTGCGGTAAAGTTTCTGCGTCTCACTCAAAAACACGGGGATATAGTCGGCATAGCCGGCCTGTACATTTTTCCGCACATTGGCGCCTACAAAAAACGCATCGTGCTGGAAAATGCCTTCGTACCGCGCATCGGTATAAGGCGCGGCGCCTTCGGTATGCAGGTGATGGATGTGGACATTGCGCAGCTCGCCGTTATCGCCCCTCTCGCACAGGGCTTTGATAAGCGCCTGCGGCGCGCAGGCCACACTGCTTAAATGGACATGATCATTTGATTTTACTACTTTTACCGCTTCCTGCGGCGTAACAAACCGGATTGATAAATGCATATTTCTTTAAATTTAGGGGTGCAAATGTACGATAATTTTTTTTGAACTGCAAAAATTGAGACTTTGAGACAATAGACAATAGACAATAGAACATGGACGTCTTTTGTCTTACGTCTTACGTCTATGTTCTTACGTCTATGTTCTCAACTTTCAACTATTACATAGATTACGCTTGAGTAATTCGTTGTTTTTCGGGCGGCATGGTTGGAGCGGTAGCCGCGCCAAAGGCCGCGCAGCAATGCTGCGACTTTTCCCCGTCCTTTCCATTCTTCGCTTAAGATGCTCACATAATAGGCGTCAAATTTCATCGGCACGCAGGCCTCCACGCTCATGGCATGTTTGGACGCCAACAGGCCTGCCGATTGCGGAGAAAAATGAGATAAATGACGGGGCACATCGTAGGCCGCCCAATATTCTTTGTAACAGGCGGCGTCGGCAGAGAGCGGGTTCGGAAGCGCCAAAATCAACCAACCCGAAGGCTTGAGCAGGCGTTTTAACTGAGCGAAGGAAGCGTGGACATCATGCAGATGCTCGAAAACATGCCACAACGTGATAACGTCAAATTTCTGGCCGCATGCTTCCACGGCGTCGAGCGAAGGATGTACCGACTGTTCAATACGTGCTTCGGCTTTTGAACGTGCTCCTTCATCTACTTCTACCCCGTCGATTTCCCACCCGTATTCCTGGCAAACAGACAAAAAATAGCCGGCACCGCATCCCACATCCAACAGCGTTCCATCCTTCGGCAAAAAACGTTTGACTAAGTTTATTTTATTCTTCGTGTTCTTTTTCTGTACGAGATGATACAGTTTATTGACAATACCCTGCTTTGTTTCCGAATGAGAAACGTAATCGGGCGTTTGGTAATATTTACCAATTTGAGCCGGCGCCGGCTGGGGAACCGTCATGCCAAACAAACATGCCGGACAGCAGCAAATACCGAATTCCTCCCCGCTCACTCGGTAATCCTTGCAATGGAAGGCAGGCTCATTAAGGATTTCACTACATACCGGACAGGGTATGTTGGCAGGTTGGTATTTAAGTCTTGGGTCTTGGGTCTTGGGTCTTGGGTCTTGGGTCTTGGGTCTTGGGTCTTGGGTCTTGGGTCTTGGGTCTTGGGTCTTGGGTCTTGGGTCTTGGGACTTGGGTCTAGGGTCTTGGGTCTTGGGTCTTGTGTCT
>JAISXF010000109.1 GCA_031270845.1 Prevotellaceae bacterium | reverse complement strand
GGTTCCTTCCCCTCGGAGGGGTGCCCAAAGGAGGGGAACCACCCCGCCCTGCGGGCACCCCTCCGAAAGAGGGGAACCACCCCGCCCTGCGGGCACCCCTCCAAAGGAGGGAAACCACCCCGCCCTTCGGGCACCCCTCCAAAGGAGGGGAATGGTGGAAGACGTTAGACAATAGACTTTGAGACAATGGACAAAAACGTAGGGGCGAACCAATCGGTTCGCCCTCGCTGTTTTTGTATGACGGGGAACCCGTAATTCGTAATTCGTAATTCGTAATTGTTTTCGTAATTCGTATTAAATTCGTTGTTCTTAATTCGTATTAAATTCGTAGTTTTTTCTCTCCCTGGTGTTCTTTTCGGAGGAGGTCGGTTACGGTTTTTACAGGGTTGAATGTAACGAGCGGGGTTTCGACAAAGGCGGTGTTCCAGTGGCTCATGGCTCCGTTCCAGAGGCCGGGCAGTTCCTGGGCTTTGAGGGTTCGCCCGTCCTTGCTTTTGAGTGAAATCAGGCCTGTGGCGGGGTCGCGGAAGTCGGGCAGATGAAAGCGCCCGCCCCGATAGTCGTCAAACGAACAGACCAAATCAACCGGATTGAAGTGCGTCGAGGCATGAAAGAGGCGGCGGACTTCGGGGTTCTCCATATCGAGCTGAACGCTTTCGGCAATCTGCAGGGAGGTGGAGCCGTCGTCATGGCTGACGATGAACGGCCCGCCTCCCGGTTCGCCGGCATTTTGCACCATTCCGCATACCCGCAGCGGCCGGCGGAGCTTGGCCAGCAGACGCTCCGCCAATGCTTCGGGGGCGGCGTCGGGCAGGCTGATGCAGAAACTTCGGTCAAGGAAACGGGCGATTTCCTGCAGTTCGCCGACGCTTGCGCCGCGTTCGATGAGGGCAATGGCGTCGCCGATTTGGTCGCGCAGTTGCAGCAGGTATCCGGCCAGCGCTTTCTTCCAGTGGACGGTCTCGCCGTGGAGGGCTTCGACGGCCACGTTATCAATATTTTTAATGAAGACGACGGATTCGGTCATCTCGTTCAGGTTTTCGAGCAGCGCCCCGTGTCCTCCCGGGCGGAAGAGCAGCGTGCCGTCGGCGTGGCGGAAGGGGGCGTTGTGGGCGTCGGCGGCAAGGGTGTCGGTCGATGGTTTCTGTTCCGAGAAGCGTATTTCAAACCGCCGTCCGTACTTTTTTTCATAGTCCGGCACAACGGCTTCGGCCAGCGCGGCAAATTTGGAGCGGTGTTCGGGCGAGACGGTAAAATGCAGCCGCGCCACCCCTGCCGCATCGCCGGCATAGAGGGCGGCTTCGACGAGATGTTCTTCAAAGGGCGTGCGTGCGCCGTGGCCGTAGCGGTGAAAGAGGAGCAGTCCTTTGGGCAGGCGGCCGTAGTTGAGTCCCTCTTCGTCGAGCAGCGCGCGGATAACCGACTGCCGGTCGCTTTCCGCAAATCCGGGTACGGTTTTCAGGCGGTCGTAGAAGGCAAAGCGGCGCAGGGCGGCGAAGAATGTTTCGCATTCGCGGGATGGGGCAAGGCCGGACGGCAGTTGCTGCTGTGCTTCGTAGAGCGCCTTAAACATGCGGGTCGCTGCGCCCGACGCCGGCACAAACTTTAACCGGCTGCCGCCCCAGCTCTCGAAGCGCTGCACGAGGGCGGCCTGCGTGCCGGCGTCGAAGCGGGTGATGCCTCTGTCGGGCGTGGCCGGCGCCACAACCGGCAGGAAGGGGAAGCCGGTGCGAAAGTTTTGTAATTGCGTTTCGGCCTGCGCTGCGCTGATGCCCCTACGGGCTAACTGCTCGTGGTCGTTGCGGAGCAATTGTTGAGTTGTTGAACTGTTGGGTTGTTGATTTGTTTCCATACGCTATTATATTTTACATTAACGGTTAATCATTTTATATAATATAAAATTCGTTGCGCAGCCGGTAGCAGTTGCGTAACTGTTCAAAGAGCTGCGGGTGGGCGTGCAGCTGCGCGCTGTCGTCGAAGACAGGATAGAGGGGCGAGAGGAGCGCGTAGAGGTCGTCGCCGATGCCGGCTGCGGCAATGGTTACCGGCTTTTCGGGGGCTTGTGCCGAGAACGTCCGCAGGGCGTCGATGCCGAAAAAGCCGGCCAGCGCACGGACGGTCATCGTTACGGCATTGCATTTCCCCTGTATCGAATAGCCGGCAATGTGCGGCGTGCCGATGTCGGCGGCGTTGAGCAGGGCGCGGTCGATGGCCGGTTCGTGCGACCATACGTCGAGGGCGAGGAAGCGCATCCGGGCACGGTAGCGCAGCAGGGCGGCTTCGTCGATAACCTCGCCGCGCGAAGTGTTGATAAAAGCGGCGCCGGGTTTCATTCTGTTGAAGAATGCGGCATCGGCCATTCCGCGAGTGGCGGGCGTGAGCGGCACGTGCAGGGTAACGATGTCGGCGTGGGCGAGCAGCTCGTCGAGCGATACGAAGGCTGCCGGTCCTTCGCGTGCTTCCCGTGGCGGGTCATTGAGCAGTACCGTCATGCCGAGCGCGCGTGCCGCCGCCTCGACCCGCCGCCCGACATGTCCGGCGCCGACAATGCCCACCACGCTCCGGCGTATGTTCATCCCTGTTTTATACGCCATCGCCGCCCATACACTGACGACATACTGCGCCACCGCCGCCGCATTGCAGCCTGCCGCCGCATACGGCACAATACCCTGCCGGCGACAGTATTCCAGGTCGATATGGTCGGTGCCGATGGTTGCCGAGGCAATAAAGCGCACGGGCGAGCCGGCGAGCAGCGCCGCATCGCAGCGGGTGCGGGTACGGACGAGCAGCGCATCGGCATCGCCGACGGTCGCCGCCCGGATGTCCTCTCCTGCCGCATAGACCACGTCGGCATAAGGCTCGAGCACCCCCCGTACGAACGGGATATGTGTGTCAATGATAATTTTCATCCTTTCATCTCAACACCAGTTCATCAATCACCGGTGTTCCTTCTTCCCGGTTCAGTTTTTCGACCAGCTCGTCGCGCAGCATAAAGAGTTGCTGGCGGACAATCGACGAGTTGAGGTGTACGAACAGTTTCCGGTCGCGGATATATTTGCTGCGGGTTGCGCGCGCTACGGCCTCGCCCGTCAGCGCATCCCAGTGCGAGAGGATACGGGCCTGCTGCAGCTGCGGCTCCATGCCGTCGTGCCGGATAATCTGCTGTAAAATATCTTTCAGGGGTTGTGCTTGCTGTCGTTTCATAAGGCGACAAAGATAGGCATTAATTACGAATTGGGAATTAATTCGTACCTTGCGCAAAAATAATTTCACAATATGACTATAGCTATTTACGGAAGGGCTTTTACGGCCGACTGTTCGGCGCAGGTGCGGGCGCTGCTTGCGCTGCTCGAGGAGCGCCGGATAGATTTCTCTATCTATGCCCCGTTCTACGCTTTTTTGCAGCAATCGTATGCGATAACGATTCCCCGCGTTACGCTGTTCCATGCACTGCCGCCTGTGGCGACCGACTGCCTTGTCAGCATCGGCGGCGACGGCACTTTTTTGGGCAGCCTCCAGCATGTCCGCAACAGCGGTATCCCCGTGGCGGGTATTAACTGCGGGCGGCTGGGCTTCCTCTCGTCCGCTTCGTTCGACGACCTGCCCGAAGCCCTCGACGCGCTGGGGCAGAAGCAATATACTATCGAAGAACGCACCCTGCTCGAAGTCTGCTGCGACGGCCTTCCCGACACCATCTATCCCTACGCCCTCAACGAAATCGGCGTACAGCGCCATACGCCTGCGATGATCAGCATCCATGTCCGGATTAATGATGACCCGTTGCCTGCTTACTGGGCTGACGGCCTGCTCGTGGCCACGCCTACCGGCTCGACGGCCTATTCGATGAGCGTCGGCGGGCCGATACTGGTGCCCGAAGCGAAGAACTTTGTCCTTTCGCCCATTTCGCCGCATAACCTCCACATCCGCTCGCTGGTCGTTACCGACGACACGGTGCTGACGCTGACGGTCGAAACCCGCCACACCACGGCTTTCCTGACGGTCGATAACCAGTTGGTCGAAATCCCGTCGGGCGCGCAGTTCGTTATCCGAAAGGCCGCCTTCACGGTGCGTATCGTCAGGCTGCACGGCGCGAAGTTTTTTGATACCATCCGTGAAAAACTTTCCTGGGGAAAAGACTACCGGAACCCGTATTAAACCTTAATTCCGTAAAATGGTCAAAACAGCGCCGCGACTAAAACAGCGTCGCGGCAGCACAATATCCGATGAAATTTCCACTTGCCAAAACACAGTTCCTTATTGCACTGTCCCTGCTGTCGCTCACCCTGCGCGCGCAGGACGACTGCCCCTATCAGGAACGGCACGACGTCGGCCTCACCGGCGGCGCGACGTTTTATATGGGCGATTTGGGCGACAACTATTCGTTTTTCCGCACCCTGTCGTACTATGGCGGCCTGCTGTACCGGTATAATTTCAATGAATATTACGCCCTGCGCGGGCTGGTGGCTTACGGACGGCTCGAGGGCGACCTCACCCGCTCCGACCTGCCGCCGACCAACCGGGCGCAGCCGTGGCATTTCTCCCGCCCGATGCTGCTGGCCGAAGTAAGCGCCGAAATCGGCTTCCTGCCCTTTAATGTTATCCAGCTGCGGAAAAACAACCGCCTGTCGCCTTACTTGCTGGGCGGCATCGGTATCGCCGGCTTAACGGCCGACCGGCAGCTATCGACCAATATCGCCGGCGACGAAACGCCGGCCTGCGGATACCTCCAACTCGGTGTCGGCGTCAAATGGACGCCCTGGAAACGGCTTTCGGCAGGCATCGAATGGAGTATGCGCAAAACATTGAACGATAAAATCGACTATGTCGTCAGCCCGCCCGGTTCTATCCTTATTAATAATGACTGGATAGGCACGCTGGGCGTGGTGCTTACCTACCGGCTGTCGGAAGACCGCCTGTGCCCGTCGTACTCACGGACCCAGCCCTCCGACAGGCCGTTGAAAGGAAAATTAAACCCATAACCAAAGCCAATACCTTATGCCCGATACACAACCGGAAAAAATACCCGCACACGTAGCCGTCATTATGGACGGCAACGGCCGCTGGGCTAAACGGCGGATGCAAAACCGCATTTTCGGACACCGGAATGCCATCGCCGCGGTGCGCGATACCGTCGAATGCGCCGCCGAAACAGGCGTACGATACCTCACCCTTTATACCTTTTCCGAAGAAAACTGGCAGCGGCCGGCCATAGAAGTCAAGGGACTGATGGAGCTGCTCGCCGACGCTATCGGCGATGAAACGCCGACGCTGCTCAAAAACGGCATCCGCCTGCAGTACATCGGCAACGGCGATATGCTGCCGTCCGGCGTCCGTGCCAAGTTGCAGGAGTGCATCGAGCGCACCGCCGGCGGCCAAACGATGACGTTGATTTTAGCCTTAAGTTACAGCGGAAAGTGGGACATCACAGAGGCTTTTAAACACTACGCGGCCGATGTGGCACAGGGCGCCCGAAACCTGTCGGAATGCACCCCCGGCGTGGTGGACGGCTATTTGGCCACCGCCGGAATGCCCGCGCCCGACTTGCTGATTCGCACCGGCGGCGAGCAGCGCATCAGCAATTTCATGCTCTGGCAAACGGCCTATACCGAACTGTATTTTACCGATATCCTCTGGCCGGACTTCCGCAAGTCGCATTTCCGCGAAGCCCTGCAGGAGTACAGCCGCCGCGAACGCCGGTACGGTAAAACCGGCGACCAAATCGCCTCACGCCCATGATGTGTCTCCGTCCCCTCGCAGGCGCTCCGCCAAGACCGGTGGCTCCCAAAAAGACGTACGACTTTGAGCAAAAGACGTACGACTTTTCGGCGAAGAAAAATCTGTTTTTGTCGGCAGGTATCGTCTGTTTTTGTTTTTTTCACTATATTTGCGCGCTCTTTTGGTAAACACTATTAATTAAGTTGCATGAAATTATTATTTAAAACAATATCCCTGACCCGCGCCGGCGCCCTTGCCGCACTCCTGCTTTGTGCTTTTTATGCAACCGCACAACCCGCCGACAGTACCCGGGCTCCCCTTACGTTCGACTATACGAACCCGCAACGCTATGTTATCGGCGACATCACCGTCTCCGGCGTAAAATATTATACGGCCGAGCAAATCCTCTCGCTCACCAACCTCTCGACCGGCGATACCATTATGATCCCCGGCGAAGAGATCGCCAAAGCCGCCCGGAAGCTGTGGGGTATCCGCTATTTTTCCGACATCTCCATCACCGCTACCAAGATAGTGGACGATAAAATTTACTTGGACATCTTCCTTGCCGAACGGCCGCGCGTCTCGCTGTGGAAATATGCAGGCATCAAAAAGGGCGCCCAGGACGACCTCACCGCCCGCCTCAACCTGCGGCGCGGCGGCGAATATTCGGAGTACGTGATCAACAACGCCATCGCAGGCATCAAAAAATACTACGCCGAAAAAGGCTACCTCAACGCCGAAGTCAATGTCATCCAAACCAACGACACCATAGTGAGCAATGCTGTACAGGTTACCTTCGACATCGACCGCAAACGCAAAGTACTTATTAAGGAAATCGCCTTTGAAGGCAACCGCGAACTGTCGTCCCGAAAACTGGCGCGGGCAATGAAAAAGACCAAAGCAAATACCATCTGGAACCTCTTCAGCAGCAAAAAATTTAAAGAAGATGAATTTGAAAACGACAAGCAAAACATCATCACCAAATACAACGAACGCGGCTACCGCGATGCCCGCATTGTTGGCGACTCGGTCTATGTGATCAGCGAAAAACGGTTAGGAATCAAACTCGTGATCGACGAAGGCAAGCAATACTATTTCCGAAACATTACCTGGGTAGGCAATTCCAAACTCTCGACACAAGCCCTCAACGATATACTGGGCATCAAAGGGGGCGACATCTACGATAATGTCCTGCTGAGTACAATGCTCGGCGGTGTCGATGACAAAAAACTGACCATCAGCTCGTGGTATAACGACAACGGCTACCTGTTCTTCAACGCCATGCCGGTCGAAACCAATGTCGTGGGCGACTCCATCGACGTGGAAATACGGATGCAGGAAGGCGACCAGGCACGCTGGAACCGGATTATCATCAACGGCAATACGAAAACCAACGAGCGCGTCATCCGCCGCGAGCTGTGGACAAAGCCCGGCTACCTCTACAGCCGCGCCTCGGGATGGGAGCGCTCGCTGCGCGAATTAGCCACCAACGGCAACTTCGACCCCGAACGCCTGCTCTCACCCGACGGCTCCGGATTCCGCATCGCCCCCAACCCGCAAGACGGGACGGTTGATATGACGTACAACCTCACTGAAAAAGCGAACGACCAGCTGGAACTATCCGGCGGCTGGGGCGGCAATACCTTTGTCGGGACAATCGGCCTGCGGTTTGCCAACTTCTCGCTGCGCCGCCTCTTCGACCGCCGCGCCTGGCGCCCCGTCCCCTCCGGCGACGGCCAAACCCTCGCCCTGCGATTCCAAATGCAGGGCGACTATTACCAGGCTTTCTCCTTTAATTTCGTCGAACCCTGGTTAGGCGGGAAAAAACGCAATTCACTATCGCTAACCGCTTATTTTACGCGGGAAACCAATGCCTCCTACTATACCCTCCAGTCAGTCAGCCGATGGATGAACACGTTCGGCCTCTCGGCCGGTATCGGCCGTTATCTGAAATGGCCGGACAACTATTTCCAGCTCTACAACGAAATCAACCTCCAACGGTATGACCTGCACGACTGGCCGGCCAGCTACTATGGCTTCTCCGACGGCACGTCGAATAACATAAACTGGCGGATTATGCTCTCGCGCAATTCGACCGACCAGCCCTTCTACCCCCGCCGGGGTTCCGACTTTTCCATCGGACTGCAAATTACGCCGCCTTACTCCATCTTCCGCCCCGCGACTACCGACTATACGGCGATGACAGCCGGAGAACGTTATAAATGGATAGAATTTCATAAATGGACGTTCAAAGGCGCGCTCTACACGCAACTTGTCGGTGACCTGGTCATTGTTACCCGGGCGCAGTTCGGTTATCTGGGGTATTTTAATAAGGATCTGGGCTATTCACCCTTTGAAGGCTTTGTCCTTGGCGGCGACGGCATGGCCGGCTTCAACCGCTACGGACAGGAAAATATCGCCCTGCGCGGATACGCCAACTCGTCGATTACCCCGCTCGTCGACGGCGCATACGCCGGACACGTGTACGACAAGTTTACACTCGAACTGCGGCATCCGGTGATTATGGAACAGCAAGCCTCGATCTACGCCTGTGTCTTCCTCGAAGGCGGTAATGCGTGGGCCGATATTGCCCGCTTTAACCCCTTTGCCATCAAACGCGCGGCCGGTGTGGGCGTCAAAATAATGCTGCCCATTGTCGGCATCCTGGGTATCGACTGGGGCTACGGTTTCGATACCGTCAAAGACTACCCGAGCGCCAACGGCGGAAACTTCGCCTTTACCTTCGGGATGCAATTCTAAAGTATAATATGAAAATTAAATAAACACTCAAAAATAAGTATATTATGAAAAAAATGCTACTCACATTAGCCTTGATGGCCGGAATCGTATTTTCGGCCTCGGCACAAAAAATGGCCTACGTAAATACGGAATATATCCTGAAAAAAATTCCGGCTTACAAAACGGCACAGGACCAGTTAGACAAACTTTCGCAACAGTACGAAAAAGAAATCGAAAGCCGCTACCAGAAACTGGAAGAACTCTATAAAAGCTACCAGGCCGAAAAGGTACTGCTGACCGATGACATGAAACAGCGTCGCGAAAACGAAATCATCGCCAAAGAAAAAGAAGCCAAAGAACTGCAACGGCAATACTTCGGGCAGGGAGGTACGATGGAAAAGAAGAAAGATGAGCTGATTAAACCCATTCAGGAGAAAATTACCTCCGCCATCAACGAACTCGCCACGCAGGACGGCTATGCCATGATTTTTGATTCGGCCTCCAATGCCGCCATCCTCTTTGCTGCACCACGATATGATTTGAGCGATAAAGTACTCGAAAAATTGGGATATAGAAATTAAAACGTACCTTTGCACAAAAATAACCAGTTATACACAATTAATTACATTTTTATGAAGCAGATAATTTTAGCTTTTACATTTGTTGCCGGGCTAATAGTCTCGGCCAACGCACAACAACCCTTTAAATTCGGGCATATCAACTCCCAGGAACTCTTCCTGCTGATGCCCGAACGCGACTCGGCGCTGATGAGATTAGAAAACTACCGCAAGGAATTAGCCGAACAAATCGAAACCCTGCAAGTCGAGTTCAATAAAAAACTGACAGACTACCAAAACAAACAAAGCACATGGACGGCGGCAACCCTCGAAACAAAACAAAAAGAACTGCAGCAATTAAGCCAGAACATCGAGGAATACCAGCGGAACGCGCAGGAAGAGCTGACGCAGATGCAGCAAATCGTGATCCGCCCGGTTACCGAAAAGGCCAATGCCGCTATTAGCAAAGTAGGGAAAGACAACGGGTTTACCTATATCTTTGACGTCAGCATGGGCGTAGTGCCTTATTTCGATGTCACACAAAGCATCGACATCCTGCCTCTCGTAAAAGTCGAACTCAATATCCCCGCCGATAAAGTAGCGCCCACGCCACAAGCCACCCGGTAATAATTACGAATTACGAATTACGAATTACGAAATTTTTTAATTCGTAATTTCTAATTTCTAATTTCTAATTTCTAATTTACAATTCGTAATTCGTAATTCGTAATTCGTAATTTCGTAACGGCATGACCGCTCCCATAGGTTTTTTCGATTCGGGTATTGGCGGGCTTTCGGTATGGCGCGCGGGAGTCCGGCTGCTGCCTGGCGAACACACGGTTTACTACGCCGACAGCGCCTACTGCCCCTACGGCGCCAAAGAACCCGACGAAATCGTTGCCCGCTGTGTTTTTATCGTCGATTTCCTGTTACAGCACCACTGCAAATTGATTGTCGCGGCGTGTAATACGGCTACCTCCGCCGCGATCGACTACCTGCGGGCGCACTACGCCGTGCCGTTTGTCGGCATGGAGCCGGCGGTTAAACCGGCTGCGCTGCATTCCCTGTCGGGCGTGGTGGGCGTGCTGGCGACGCGGGGTACTTTCAAAGGGCGGCTGTATCACGAGACGCGGGCGCAGTTTGCCGCCGACGTACAAATCATCGAGCAGCCTGGCGACGGGCTGGTCGAACTGGCCGAAGCCGGCCAGACCAACAGCCAACAAGCCAGCCTCCTGCTGCAGCAATATATCCAGCCGATGCTCGACGCCGGCGCCGACCATTTAGTATTGGGCTGTACGCATTACCCGCTTTTTATCCCGCTCATTACCCGCATTGCCGGTCACCGCCTGACCATCATCGACCCCGCGCCGGCGGTAGCGCATCAAATAAAATCCCTGCTCGCAGAACATCATCTCCTAAACACCTCCGGCGAACGCGCCCGCCATGAATTTTTCTCCAGCGGAAAACATGGCATGTTGAAGGACGAATGATTAATCATTAACGGGCGGTTCCGCGTAAATTTCGGCGGCTTCTACGTGAATTTCGACGAGTTTTACGTGGAATCGTCCGTTAATCATTAACTATTTGCCGTAATGCAGGCAGGAGACATTAAGATTTTTTGAAAAAAATACATTTTTGTTTAGTATGTTTTCTTCGTGAACTGTATTATATGTATACAAATTTCAAAAAAGAAAATGAACAACGAAAAATTAATAGCGTACCTTACCGGCACTCTGTCCGACGACGACCGCCGGGAGGTAGAAACATGGTACATGGCCTCGAAAGAGAACCAGCAACTGCTGGAGCACCTGTATTTTACATTATTTGTATCCGACCGCGCCCAGGCCTGTAACCGGATAGACGTCGATCGCGCGTTTGAGGAATTGAAAGCACGCATCCGGCGAAATGAACGGAAAAAGACCGTGCAGCGAAGATTCCTCAAATACGGCTGGCGGGTCGCGATTACGGCGGCAGCGGTATTTGCCGGTATTGTTATGCTCAACGGCATACGGGTGATGGACAGGGCTTCCCAACCGTTTACTATCGTAACCACCCTCGGCGAGCGCGCCCGGGCTATCCTGCCCGACGGCAGTAAAATATGGGTCGGAGCATGTAGCAAGGTGGCCTATTACCCGGCGACGGTCTTTACCAAAGAACGTCGGGTAGAGCTGACGGGCGAAGCTTATTTTGAAGTAGAAAAAGACGAAGAACAGCCGTTTATCGTAAACAGTAACAATAAATTGCAGGTAACGGTAGTCGGTACAAAATTCAATATCCGCTCCAACGAGGACGATCGGTACATTACCGCCACGTTGCTGGAAGGCATGCTCCGCATCACCGCTCCCGGATGGGACGGGCGGGAAATCATTATGAACTCGCAGGAACAGCTCCGCTTCAATCAGGAAACAGGCCAAAGCGACTGGTACGTATGCCCGACAGCCAACGAATATATCGGATGGATTCACGGGCAGCTGCACTTCGAGCGTGCGCCGCTGACCGAAATTGCCGCCTGCCTCGAACGCTACTATAATATCAATATCACGATTACCGGCAATACGCTGAAGCGCGAAAAATTCACCTGCGATTTTGAAACCACGGAAAATATCTATCAAATCCTCTCGGTACTCAAACAGACTAACAAGTTCGACTGTAAAATACAAAACCGGCAAGTAGAGATCTCGGAACGAATACGGTAATATACCCTAACCCAAAATACTAACCTAAAAACACTGCGTATGAAATAGATAGCCAACCTCCCGAAAACAGGCAAGGAACGATAATTCTTGCATATTCTTTACCCCTTCGACCCCAACAAACAGCAGGTGCTGCGTGTAAGTCTCTGTATTTACTGTCAAACAGGGAAAATGGCACGCAAAATCTACTTCCGATAATATATATTATCGGAAGCAGGTTAAAAAACGCCCTTTTATTCTTCCGCAAAACATTACTGTTAAGCGCCTTGCCGCTTCTTTTCTGATGTCCGTTTCACGGGCTTTGGGTTGTTTTCTCATTTCACATTTACCCGTTTTCATCCCATTAAATAATTCTGGTTGTTCCCGTTACAGGTTCACTTCCGATAATATATATTATCGGAAGTAGATTTTGCGTGGCATTTTCCCTGTTTGACAGTAAATACAGAGACT
>JAISXF010000099.1 GCA_031270845.1 Prevotellaceae bacterium | reverse complement strand
GGCTTATGTGGCAAGGAGGAGGTTCCCTCGGATTCCGCTATCATTTTTCTAACGTGGTGGGCTGTTACGTGGAAGCAGGATATGCCGTTCCGATTATTCAAGGCGGACTCGCATTTTCTTTTTGATACAAGAAAAAGTATTGCGGTCAAAAAGAAAAATAGAATATGGGTAGATAGTGGCTCATCATGAAAATAAATTATCAATCTATGATGTGGGTAGGGTGTAAGTTTTTAATAATAGCTATATGTGCATTTGTACTGCATGCCTGTTCTATAGTCGGACAATACTCAACCTATTGGGTAGAATCAGATGATCAAAGCAATCAAAGCATTATCAAACAGGATATGGGCAACAAACAAATTCATGTCTTTTTAGATAGTTGTAATGGGTGTTGCCCTCTTGATTCCATTTTATTTGATTTGGATCTTTTTAATGGGGGCATGGGTTTCCTTTTCGGATTACCGTATATTCCTGTTATTCCTAATATTTTATGCCCAATAACCTATTATTGTCAAAATCGAACATCCGATTATACGATTTCCATATCAACTATAATATTGGATACTATAAGCTTGGATAGTTTTCAATTTTACAGAAATACAAAGCTACTGATCCCCAAATCTATTACTGTTAATGGTCGTACAATTCCTTTATCAGAAAAGCCTGTTTATGAACATATTATTTATCCAGGCAATTATTATTTATCATTTACATTTCGCATAAAAAAAATGGCGACAAAAAGAGTGGAAATCAAATATAATAATCAACATTTACTGAACATAAAACGGAAAAAGAAATTATATCATAAAGTCATTTTTACAAATTAAAAAGCAATGAAAAAGCCCTTCCTGCGCCGCTATGGATAGTTATGCCGGATATGCAGCCAACGCTATTAACAATAAAACAGCAAAATCAGATAACGGGAGGAAATTTTTTTAATGCGCCTGGCGCCATTTGAAAAAATGTTAATATCTTTGCAATCGATTTAATTTTAATAAAAATGATAAGCAAATTAAATAAGAGACAACGCGCAATGAATGGTATGGCGTTCGCCTTTGGCGAAAAGGCGGGCGCCTTTGGTGCAAATACGCCCGTATTCGGCGCAACTACGCCCGTAGTTGGCGCAACTACGCCCGTGTTTTCGTCAACTACGCCCGTGTTTTTAACAGTTCTCAATTATTATTTATTAAAAACAGTTTAAAGAATGTCAAATTTCCAATCAACAATGAATAAGCCAGACGCACAATTTCTGGCGCAGGCGACGACGATAAATACACAGTCCCACCTGCATGAAACGGAATGGCAGATAGAAGCCGCACGCCTTACAGGGTTCGATGCGTTTCTGTCCGTCGCCGAGAACGCTTACGAGGCAAACCGTGACCGGGCAACCAAAAATGCCACCACGGCGGCCATCAAAAAAGCGGTCTTTATCGGATAATTCCGATTCTCCCGTTGAAGCGGGCAGGCAGCTAAAAGGATTATCTGATAAATCTACGCAAAGTTTACATGCGTTGGCGCTGGCTGTAAATCCCCAAATTTTTTTGTACCTTTGCACGCTTTTTAAAAAATATATATTATATACCATGATAGAGAATGAGAACACAGCCGCGAACAGCTATTCGGCGGAGAATATTCAAGTACTGGAAGGATTGGAAGCGGTGCGCAAACGCCCGTCGATGTACATCGGCGATGTAGGCTCTCGCGGGCTGCACCATCTTGTTTACGAAGTCGTCGATAATTCTATCGACGAAGCCCTGGCGGGCTATTGCAAAAATATTTTCGTAACGATTAATGAGGACAATTCGGTTACGGTAATCGACGACGGGCGCGGTATCCCGACGGACATCATGCAGAAGGAAGGCAAGTCGGCGCTCGAGGTGGTGCTCACCGTGCTGCATGCCGGCGGGAAGTTCGACAAGGGCAGCTATAAAGTTTCCGGCGGGCTGCACGGCGTGGGCGTGTCGTGCGTCAATGCGCTTTCTGTTTCGCTGGTGGCCGAAATCCACCGCGAAGGGAAGGTGTTCCGGCAGGAATATCATCGGGGCATCCCGCAGGGCGATGTGCAGGAAGTCGGGCTGTCGGACAAAACCGGGACTATCATTACCTTTAAACCCGACCCCGACATCTTCAAACTCACGACGGAATATAACTACGAAATACTGGCTACCCGCCTGCGCGAGCTGGCGTTCCTCAACAAGGGCATCAACCTGCATATCACCGACCGGCGGGAATGCGAAGAGACCGACACCGGCGAAACGCGCTTCCACGCCGGGCGCTTCTATTCCGAAACCGGCCTGCTCGAATTTGTTACCTACCTCGACGGCACGCGCGACAAGCTGACCGAAAAACCCATTTATTTAGAAACCGAAAAAACCGGCCTGCCTATCGAAGTGGCCATGCAGTATAATACCGGCTTCAGCGAAAACGTACATTCGTACGTCAATAATATCAATACTATCGAAGGCGGCACGCACCTTTCGGGCTTCCGTCGCGGGCTCACCACCACCCTCAAAGGCTATGCCGAGAAAAACGGTATGCTCGCCAAACTGAAATTCGATATTGACCCGGCCGACTTCCGCGAAGGCCTGACGGCGGTCATTTCGGTCAAAGTGGCCGAACCGCAGTTTGAAGGCCAAACCAAAACGAAACTGGGGAATAACGAAGTTACGGCAGCGGTGTCGCAGGCGGTGAGTGAAGCGCTGAATAATTATCTGGAAGAAAATCCGCGCGACGCGAAACAGATTATTGAAAAGGTCATCCTGGCGGCTACGGCGCGGCAGGCGGCGCGGAAAGCCCGCGAACTGGTACAGCGCAAGACCGTCATGTCGGGCGCAGGGCTGCCCGGCAAATTAGCCGACTGCTCCGACCGCGACCCGGTGCGATGCGAAATATTCCTCGTCGAGGGCGACTCGGCCGGCGGCTCTGCCAAGCAGGGGCGCGACCGCCTCTTCCAGGCCATCCTGCCGTTGCGCGGGAAAATTCTGAATGTCGAAAAGGCGATGGAGCATAAAGTGTTTGAAAGCGATGAGATCCGAAATATTTATACCGCTCTGGGCGTTACCATCGGCACGGAGGAAGACAGCAAGGCGCTGAATTTAGATAAGCTCCGGTATCATAAAATCGTCATCATGACCGATGCCGACGTCGATGGCAGCCACATCGCTACGCTGATTATGACGTTCTTCTTCCGCCACATGCAAGACCTTATTAAAAACGGATATCTGTACATTGCCACCCCGCCGCTCTTTTTAGTCAAAAAAGGCAAGGAAGAACAATATTGCTGGAACGACGAGGAACGCCTCCTTGCTATCGAGCGGATAGGAAGGGGCAAGGACGGCGGCGTTCACGTACAGCGCTACAAAGGGCTGGGCGAAATGAACCCCGAACAACTCTGGGAAACCACCATGAACCCGTCGAACCGCGTGCTGCGGCAGGTAACCATTGAAAACGCCGCCGAAGCCGACCGTATCTTCTCCATGCTCATGGGCGACGACGTGCCGCCGCGCCGCGAGTTTATCGAAGCACATGCCAAATATGCAAAGATTGATGCGTAAAGCCTTTCGGAACGCCGCTATCTTTGTTCTATCTCTCTGCGGCACGCTTGAAGTCTATGCACAGGAATGTCCACCCGCCGATACCGCCGCTCCGGTCGATACTCTCTGCCCTGCCGGCACAGAGGACGACATCGAAGCGTTTTCGCTCGATGATGATATTGTAGAGCATGTGTTCGACACCGTCGATATGCCGTCCGGCGACAGTGAGTTTCCGGCGCATGCCGTTTACAGTCAAATCTGGCACAACTCCGAAATCAATCCCTACAAAATCCGGTTAGTCGATACGCCCGACACGGTTCTCATCGACCTGTCGGGCTACCACCACCCTATCGTCAACCGGATTACTTCCGATTTCGGTTTCCGCCGGCGCTTCCGGCACCATTACGGCATCGACATTAAACTGCGGGTCGGCGACTCGGTGCGTTGTGCATTCGACGGCAAAGTGCGCATCGCCCAGCGTAGCCGGACGTATGGCTACTATGTCGTGGTACGCCACTACAACGGCCTCGAAACCGTATATGCCCACCTGAGCAAACTGCTGGTGAAGCCCAACGAGGCCATCAACGCCGGCACGACGCTGGGACTGGGCGGCAGCACCGGTCGCTCCACCGGCCCCCACCTGCATTTCGAGCTGCGCTATTTAGGCGTGCCCGTCAACCCCAACGATATAATCGATTTCACCGCCGGCACGCCGCACCGCGACACGCTCTACCTCTCCTCCGCGCATTTCAACTACATCAAAGAAATTGAGAAAATCCGTTTTTACACCGTCCGCCAGGGCGATACCTTAGGGCACATTGCGCAGAGAACAGGCGTACCGGTCGGCACGCTGTGCCGGCTCAATAGCATCACGCGGAAAAGCATCATCCGCCCGGGACAGAGGATACGATATACATAATTATGAACGATGAACGATGAACGATGAACGATGAACGATGAACGATGAACGATGAACGATGAATTAGGGATTAAGGATTGGGGATGCAGGAATCTAAAAAGAAACAAGCGTTAAGTACCTTTTGTGCGCCCCGCACCCAAAAAAAGAAAGAGGCCGGATGACCTCTTTCTTTTTAATTTTTAGTATGAAAAACAATTCATTCTTTCATCCACGTCATCTATCTTAACGCGGCCTGTGCCGCAGCCAGGCGTGCAATCGGTACCCGGAAGGGCGAGCAGCTGACGTAGTTCAGGCCAATACGGTGGCAGAACTCAACCGACGAGGGTTCGCCGCCGTGTTCGCCGCAGATGCCTAACTTCAGGTCGGGACGGGTGGCGCGACCGTTGACGGCGGCCATGCTGACTAACTGCCCCACCCCTTTCTGGTCGAGGACGGCAAACGGGTCGTGTTTCAAAATACCTTTGTCGATGTACATCGGCAGGAACTTTGCCACGTCGTCGCGCGAATAGCCGAAGGTCATTTGCGTAAGGTCGTTGGTGCCGAAGGAGAAAAATTCGGCCGACTCGGCAATCCTGTTTGCCGTGAGGGCGGCGCGGGGGATTTCAATCATCGTGCCGACTTTGTAGTCTATCCGGTCGTTACGTTCGGCAAATACGCGGGCGGCGACTTCGTCAATGATTTTGCGCTGCGCCAGAAATTCGTAAAGGATGCCTGGCAGAGGCACCATGATTTCAGGGACGGCCGCAATGCCTTTTTGCTTTAAGTTCAATGCGGCTTCGAGGATAGCGCGGGTTTGCATTTCGGTGATTTCGGGGTAGAGGTTTCCGAGGCGGCATCCACGCAGGCCAAGCATCGGGTTCTGTTCGAGGAGGGCTTCTACGCGGGCGTGTATTTCCTCGTAGGGGACGCCCATGGCATTCGACATTTCCTGCTGGCCTTTTTCGTCGTGCGGGACAAATTCGTGCAGCGGCGGGTCGAGCAGACGGACGGTTACCGGCAGCCCGTTCATGGCTTCAAAGATGCCTTCAAAGTCGGTACGCTGCAGGGGCAGCAGTTTTTCGAGGGCTTTGCGGCGGCCTGTTTCGTCGCTGGATAAAATCATTTCGCGCATGGCGATGATTTTGTCTCCTTCAAAGAACATGTGTTCGGTACGGCAGAGGCCGATACCCTGTGCGCCGAATGCCCGTGCCTGACGGGCATCGTGCGGCGTGTCGGCGTTGGTGCGCACCAGCAGGCGGGCATTCCGGTCGGCTAACTCCATAATCTTTGCAAAGTCGCCACTCAATTCCGGCAAAATGGTGGCTACCTGCCCTTCATATACCGTACCGGTCGAGCCGTCGAGCGAAATCCAGTCGCCTTCGCGATAGATTTTGCCTTCGACGGTCATCGTGCGTTTTTTCGCATCGATAACTACCGAGCCGGCACCCGACACACAGCATTTGCCCATGCCGCGCGCGACTACAGCCGCGTGCGATGTCATCCCGCCGCGGGCGGTGAGGATGCCCTGGGCGACGTTCATTCCCTTTAAATCTTCGGGCGATGTTTCGACACGCACCAGAATCACCCGTGCGTGCCTGTCGCCTTCGACCTGCGCTTCCGCGTCTTCGGCCGAGAATACAATCTGCCCTGTGGCGGCTCCCGGCGATGCGGGCAGGCCTTTGGCAATGGCTGTGGCAAGAGCCAGCGCGTTCTTATCGAATACAGGATGGAGCAGCTCGTCCAATTTATTCGGCTCGAGCCGCAGCAGGGTGGCCTTTTCGTCAATAACGCCTTCGTTGAGCATATCGACGGCTATCTTTACCATAGCGGCGCCGGCGCGTTTGCCGTTACGGGTCTGGAGCATCCAGAGCTTGCCGTCCTGGATTGTAAATTCAATGTCCTGCATGTCTTTGTAATGTTCTTCGAGTTTGCGCTGCGTGTTGAACAGGTCGGCATAGACAACCGGCATGGCTTCTTCGAGCGAGGGGTAGCCGGCGGCGCGTTCTTCTTCACTGATGCCGGCCAGCGCCGCCCAGCGCCGCGAGCCTTCGAGGGTAATCTGCTGCGGCGTGCGGATACCGGCAACGACGTCTTCGCCCTGCGCATTGATAAGGTATTCGCCATTAAAGAGGTTTTCGCCGGTGGCGGCGTCACGGGTGAATGCTACGCCGGTGGCGGAGTTGGCGCCCATGTTGCCGAATACCATTGCCTGGACGTTGACGGCCGTGCCCCATTCGGCGGGAATCTGGTTGAGGCGGCGGTAGAGGATGGCGCGGTCGTTCATCCAGCTATTGAATACGGCCATCACGGCGCCCTGCAACTGCTCCCAGGGACTGGCCGGGAAGTCGCAGCCGGTGGTTGCTTTCACCGCCTCTTTAAAGAGGATGACCAATTCCTTCAAATCGCCGGCGGTGAGTTCGGTATCGAGGCTTACGCCTTTCTGTTTTTTAACGCGGTCGATGATCTCTTCAAAGGGGTCTGCGGCGTCTTTGCTTTCGGGTTTCATGCCCAGCACCACGTCGCCGTACATTTGCACAAAGCGGCGATAGCTGTCCCATGCAAAACGCGGGTTTCCGCTTTTGAGCGCCATTGTTTCCACCGCTTCGTCATTAAGCCCCAGGTTGAGGATGGTATCCATCATACCGGGCATTGACGCGCGGGCGCCCGAACGCACCGATACGAGCAGCGGGTTCCGGTTGTCGCCGAATTTCGGCCCGGCCACCGCGTCTTCGATTTTCTTTATTGCGGCATCGACTTCGGGCTTAATGAGCGCCATAATTTCCGCTTCGTTGCGCCCGTTTCGGAAGTATTCGTTACATACTTCGGTGGTAATCGTGAATCCCGGCGGCACAGGTATCCCGATAAGGTTCATTCCGGCCAGGTTGGCGCCCTTGCCGCCCAGCAGGTCTCGCATTTTTTCATTGCCTTCGGCAGTCTTGTTACCGAAGAAGTACACATGTTTAATTGGTGTCATAATATTTTAATTTTTTATAATGATATACTGTTTTTTTTAAAAAGTCTGCAAAAGTACAATAATTTATTGAAACACGCAAACGCGAATTACGAATTACGAATTACGAATTACGGAGGGGAGTTGAAAGTTATGAACGATGAACGATGAACGATGAACGATGAACGATGAACGATGAACGATGAACGATGAACGATGACCGATGAACGATGAACGATGAACTCGTTATTCGGGGAAAGTCGCTCCACGCCGTCGAGCGATTTTTTTTCCATAGGGGGA
>JAISXF010000074.1 GCA_031270845.1 Prevotellaceae bacterium | reverse complement strand
CCCGGCCCGCGGGTGGTAAAAATCCATTTCCAGGCCGCCGGCAGCGAGCACAAGGCCAAGCCGCACGGTATCCATGGCGTTGAAATTATCTGGCAGGTGTTCGACACGCCGTCCCCGTCGGTGAGCATTGACGAGTTAATTCATTCGGAGTTCGACACCATGACGCCCTACGAGTTCCGGTTTTCCGACGCCCAGCGCGGCAAGCACCTTTACTTCGCCATGCGCTGGGAAAACACCACCGGCGAAAAAGGCCCGTGGTCGGAAATTATGGAGGCAATCATTCCGTAGGGAATTCATACGAATTAAATACGAATTAAGAACAACGAATTAAATACGAATTAAGAACAACGAATTTAATACGAATTAAGAACAACGAATTTAATACGAATTAAGGACGAATGGGAACGCGGCCGGTAGAGATACCGGCCGCGTTTTTGTTTGACGGGGGGGTTGTAATTCGTAATTAATCCGTAATTCGTAATCCGTAATTCGTAATTAATCCGTAATCCGTAATCCGTAATTCGTAATTCGTATTTAATTCGTTGTTCTTAATTCGTATTTAATTCGTAGTTTGTTTTAAGGCTTCCGAAGCAGGTGTACGGTGAGACCGCTGCGTAGCTTCGGTTCGAACCAGGTGGTTTTTGGGGGCATGATGTGGCCGCTGTCGGCGATGTCGATAAGCTGTTTCATTGAAACGGGGTAGAGGGCAAAGGCGACGGCCATTTCGCCGCTATCGACGCGCCGCTGCAGTTCGCCTAAACCGCGTATGCCGCCGACGAAATCAATCCGTTTGGAGGTGCGCAGGTCGCCAAGCCGGAGGATACGGTCGAATACCCGGTCTGACAGTACCGTAACGTCGAGCACGCCGACAGGGTCGCTGTCGTTGCAGGCGCCGGGCTTCGCTATCAGGGAATACCAGCGGCCGGCGAGGTACATGGCGAAATGGTGCAGCCCCGGGGGAGGGCACGGCACGGCGCCCTGTGGCGTGATGTCGAACGATTCGTTTAAGCGGTCGAGGAATTGGGCGGGGGAGAGGCCGTTGAGGTCTTTGACGAGGCGGTTGTAGTCAATAATCTGCAAATGGGATTCGGGGAAGATAACAGCCATAAAATAGTTGTATTCCTCGTCGCCCGTATGGTTTGGGTTTTCCATTCTTTTTTCGAGGCCTACCCGTGCGGCGGCGGCGGAGCGGTGGTGCCCGTCGGCCACATACAGCGCCGGGATGCCGGCAAATATTTGTGTGATGCGTGCGATGCGTGCCTCGTCGTCGATTAACCAGAAATGATGACCGAAGCCGTCGTCGGTTACAAAATCGTATTCCGGCGGGTGGCTGGCGGTAATGTTTTTCACGAGTTCGTTCATTTCCGGGGCGTCGGGACAGGCAAAGAAAACCGGTTCGAGGTTTGCGTTCTGGATGCGCACGTGTATCATCCGGTCGTCTTCCTTGTCCTTGCGGGTGAGTTCGTGTTTTTTGATGCGTCCTTCGAGGTAATCGTCGATGCTGGCGGCGGCCACCAGGCCGTATTGGGTTCGGCCGTTCATGGTTTGGGCGTAGATGTAGTACATTTCCTTGCTGTCCTGCTGCAGCCAGCCGCGTGCCTGCCATGTTTTAAAATTCGCGATTGCCCTGTCGTATGCCGGCTGCGAATGTTCGTCGATAATTGGGTCGAAGTCGATTTCGGGTTTGATGATGTGGAGGAGTGATTTTTCGCCGGCTTCGGCTTTCGCTTCCTGCGAGTTCAATACGTCATACGGGCGCGATGCTACTTCATGGACGATTTCTTTCGGCGGGCGCAATGCCGCAAAGGGTTTTATTTTTACCATGTGTTGATTTGTTAATTTGTTGAACGGTTAGTTCAGCTTAAACGTCGTTTCTCCTGTTGCGAAGAAGCGCACTGTTTGCCGTGCGGCTGCAAGTCCGGCATTGATATTGGCTTCGGCGGTTTCGGCGCCTATTTTTTTTGGGGTAGCGAAATAGCGTGTGCCGGCGGTTTGCTGCAGTGCGGCATGGTTGTCGGGGGCGATGTCGGTCATATATTTCATGTCGGGGCGTTCGCGGAGGATGGCGGCCAGGTCGTCTTCGTTGATTATTTCTTTCCGGGCGGTGTTTATGATACAGGCGCCTTCGGGCATGATATTAAGAAGGCTGCGCCCGATAGATTTCCGGGTTTGCGCGGTTGCCGGGATATGCAGCGATATGTAGCGACAGGTTGCGTACAGTTCCTCAACCGATGCGCACACCTGCACGCCGTCCTCTATTATTGCGCTGTGCGGCACAAATGGGTCGAAGGCATGGACGTCCATGCCGAAGCTTTTCCCCAGCCTTGCCACCAGCCGGCCGACGTTGCCGTAGGCGTGGATACCTAATTTTTTCCCTTTCAGTTCCGACCCCGTGCCGGGCCCGAAGGTATTGCGGGCGGCGTAGAGCATCAGTCCGATGGCCAGTTCGGCGACGGCGTTGGCGTTCTGCCCGGGCGTGTTCATCGCCACGATGCCGCGGCCGGAGCAGGCTGCCAAATCCAGGTTGTCGTACCCGGCGCCGGCGCGCACTACGATTTTCAGCCGGGGCGCTGCGTCGATGATGTCTTTTGTTACCTTATCGGAACGCACAATCAGCCCGTCGGCATCGGCCACGGCGTTTTGGAATGTGTTTATGTCGGAGTATTTTTCGAGCAGGTGAAATTCAAAACCGGCTTCTTCGATAATGTTACGGATGCCGTCCACTGCGGCTTTCGCGAAGGGCTTTTCTGTAGCGATTATTATTTTCATAGTATAATATTAAGCGATTAAATATTGTTCTTTTCAAATTCCTGCATACACGCGACCAGCGCCTCCACGCTTTCCTTCGGGCAGGCATTGTAGGTCGATGCGCGGAAGCCGCCCACCGAGCGATGCCCTTTGATACCCACCATGCCGCGTTCTTTGGCGAAGGCGAGGAAGGCGTCTTCCCTGCTTTCGTAGCCTTTGTTCATCACAAAGCAGATGTTCATCAGCGAGCGGTCTTCCCTGGCGGCGGTGCCGACAAAGAGGGGGTTGCGGTCAATTTCGCCGTACAGCAGCGTGGCTTTTTCCACGTTTTGCCGGTACATGCCATCGACGCCGCCCTGCGCCTTCACCCATTTGAGGGTTTCGTTCATAATCAGGATAGGGAATACCGGCGGCGTGTTGAACATCGAGCCGTTTTTGATGTGCGTGCGATAATCGAGCATCGTCGGCAACGGGCGCGACACCTTGCCCAAAATATCCTCGCGGACGATGACAAACGTAACGCCGGCCGTCCCGACATTCTTTTGCGCGCCGCCGTATATCAGCCCGTACTTGCCGACATCAACAGGGCGGCTCATGATGTCGGACGACATGTCGGCCACCAGCGGCACCGGACTGTCATAATCCGCATGAATCTCGGTACCGTAAATGGTGTTGTTGGTTGTAATGTGAAAATAATCGGCATCGCGCGGGATTTCGTAGCCTTTCGGGATGTACGAAAAATTCCGGTCGGCCGACGAGGCTGTTTTCACGGCCGCGTCGCCACCCAGCAGTCGTGCTTCGGCAAAGGCTTTTTTCGCCCACACGCCGGTTTCCAGATAAGCGGCTTTCCGTTCCATCAGGTTGTAAGGCACCATCAGGAACTGCATACTGGCGCCGCCGCCGAGGAAGAGGATGCGGTAATGGTCGGGGATGTGCAGCAATTCGCGCCACAGCGTATCGCATTCGAACATCAGGGCTTCCCAGTCCTTACTGCGGTGCGAAATTTCGATGACCGACATGCCGCTGCCCTTAAAGTCATTCAATGCCTCGATCCCGGCGGCAATAGCGGGTTTGGGGAGTACGCAGGGGCCTGCGTTGAAGTTGTGTACTTTTTTCATATCATATATGTATTATAAATTTTATATGTGTTTTGTTCGTCAAAAGTACAAACATTTTTTCATACACGCAAATGAAAAGAATATCATTTTTTCATTTTTTTGCTTTTTTTACTTAGAAATCGGTAGTTTCTGTCCGATTTTAGTTGAAAATTGAAAGTTGCAAGAATACTGTTAATAAGCATTAAAGCAACGCAATCAATCAGTAAGGGGTACAAAGTAAAAACCGCTACGGTGAAATTCCGCAAAGGCACAAAGTACACAAAGGACGTTATTTTATGTATTCGGTAATTGTTCCGGGTTATTCGTCATTTAATCCCTTCTTTGTATTAAGGCTGTGGCGATGGCTTTTGAAATTTCCAGCCCTGTGGCTTCTTCTATCCAAAGCCATTGGCCATTGGGGTTACAGTCCAGAAATACAAAGTGGCCGGCGGGAGTTACAAGGAAGTTGAAACAGCCGAAATGCAAACCCAATTGCTGCAGGAACAGGATACATCGGTAGGCAATAACCTGCGGCAGCGTATATGTTTCGTAGCGTAATTTTTGCCCGTTCCCTTGCCGCCGGTCTGTGCAGCTCTTATCGTCGTCGTCCGGTTGCGAATCCATCTTACAGGCAAATACTTTTTTCCCGATTACGGTAATCCACAGTTCGTATGCTTTTTCCACATAGTTTTGCAGATAGCCGACGGTTTGCGCAAACTGTTCGTCGGGCATGCCGGCAAGCTGGGCGGTTTTGATTTTCCGTACAGTAAAAACGGCATCCCCGCCGGTATTTTCTATGGGCTTTAGCGCCACATATTCGTAGGGAGCCGCCCATTCCAGAATAGCGTTCCGGCGGTTGGAAAAACAGGTATCCGGCGTTACAAAACCAATTTTTTGCGCTGTTTGTAACAGCAGCATTCTGGACGTCGCCACGCGGTCGTTGACGATGCTGCCGATGGCATAAATATCTTTAATCGAATACCGCAGGGCTTTGAGGAAGGCGGCTGCTTCTTTCAAATTGTGCCGATTGATTTCCGGCGTGTTCGGAAAAGCCGGCACCGACGGCCTTTGGGGGCCTTGTTCCCACACCGACGTAATGTCCGAGTCTCGAAATTCCAATCCGGTTTGAATATCCCGCATCCAAAAACCGGTTTCATTCGACCGGCTGCGCCAGCAAAATTCGTAGTCTGTGAGCAACGCTTCGGTATTCAATCTAAACACCGCCGCATTTTTAGCTTTAAGCCGCGCAATGACCGGCGCGGGATGTAAATCTTTTTTAGTGGTAATGATAAGTATCATCTCTTATTTTCAGTTAATCATAATACTTATTTCCTCTTCCCTGTCCTGCGCTTCCGTCAGCATTTTCACCAGGCGTTTTTCGTAGCGTGCAGTATTGATAACCTTTCCTTTTTCCCGGTTTTCGCCGGCGAGGATGCAGCCCGACGTGTCATGCGGCGAGTTGCTGCGGTGAATCAGGATACCGCTGAACCCCGGCACGTTCAACAACAGCGGAAGCAGCCGTTTTTTGGTCGGCGAGCGGGTTACAATCACCCAGTACATGCCCGTCGGGATGGCGGTTTTATGCGCTGCCTTTCGCCGCCTGATTTCGCCCAGCGGCATGGATTGGGACAGTCCCCGGTCGGTAGCTTCAAGGGTGTCGCAGAAATACTCCCCGTCGATGTACAGGGCACCGATGGTGTATTCTGCTTTTAAGAACCGTCTCTTTAAAATTAATTCCATACGTTTTTAAATTATTTGGTATTACTGAAATAAAATTGACAGGGTTCCGGCAAAATAAGGTATTCCTTACAAAGGCAGGCAAAATTGTTAATAATTTTTCTGCTTTGAAAAGTAAAATTTTTGCGTGTTAAATGAAAATGTATTATATTGACGCGCACGTGCCCGATTAAAAAGAATAGTGTCGCTCGGTGTGTGTGTGTGTGTGTGTGTGTGTAGTGCCATGCGGGTTTCCGGCGGTATTAACGGCTATCGGTACAATACGTTGCAGAGGCTCCTTCGGGAAACCTTGCAGGGCGCCAATTCCGGCGTTAGTAGAAAAATATTTCCGATTATTCGGCATGATGTTTTAAATTATTCTATATGTAATGGAGCGCAAAGGTATAAAAAAGAATTAGAATGAACAAAATAATTTTACCCCATGACCATTAAAAGAAACGCCCGCAGCAGGCGGGCGTTTCTTTCGATGCAGCAAAGATTATTGTTTCGTTCCTTCAAACTGTACGAGAAGGGCAACAAACACAGGAACCTCGGTAACCGTGATAAGAAACCCGGCATTGCCGGCATTGTCAATCGTTCCGGCGATACTGACTGGAAACGTCCCCATCGCGGGAATTTCCACTTCATCTGTTCCTGCAATCACGTAATTATTGCCGGTTTTTGTAACGGTCGATGCGCAGGATACATTGAGCGGGATGGGCGCGGTCGATACAACGATCGTTTCATTAAGCCCAATCAACACATTGGTGGCATCCACACGAGTGATCGTAATGTTGGCATCTTCTGCCAGTACTTCTTCCCCCATTGTCAGCGTCCCTACATAGGTGCCAGCAATGTCTTTCGCAAAATCGTCTTTGTTGTCGTCATCTTTCGAGCAGCCGGCGGCTACAAATACTAAGCCTAACGCTAAGGCCATCATCTTTTTTACAATACATTTCATAACTGTTTATTTTAAATTAATATTTAATTGACGGGCAAAGGTAATACTTTTTCTTATATTTGTACAAATTATTTTATTATTATTGCATGAATTATTTTATTACTTCAAACGGACTCCCCATACATGTCAGCGATTCGGGCGGCGCAAAGCCTGTGGTAGCCCTGCTGCACGGCTATTTGGAAACACATGCCGTATGGGATGACTTTATAACTTCTTTTGAAAACGATTTCCGTATTATCCGTATCGACTTGCCGGGGCATGGGCTGAGCGGCACGGCGGCTGTCAATACGGTCGATTTTTCGGCGCAAATACTGCACGATGTTTTACAGAAACAGGGCATCGCGGAATGCGTGGTGGGCGGCCATTCGATGGGCGGCTATACGGCGCAGGCCTTTGCCGCCAATTACCCCGAAGCAACGCGCGGGCTGTGCCTGTTCCATTCGACGCCCAATGCCGATACGCCGCAGAAACAGGCAGGCCGTGACCGCGAAATAGCGCTTATCCGCGCCGGCAAAATGGCGCTGGTGATTGCAAAAGGCATCACCCACATGTTTGCCGAAGAGAATGTCCGCCGCTTTGCCGAAAAAATCAGGGAACTCTCGGAAATAGCCGATGTGCACGACCCCGAAGGGATCATTGCCTGCCTCGAAGGCATGAAGCAGCGCCCCGACCGCAACGGGTTTCTTGCATCGTTCGACAAGCCGCTGCTGTTTATTTTCGGGGAAAAAGACCGCTATATTTCGCTGGAGGCCGCGCATGAGTTAGCCAATCGCTTTCCCCATGTTCAAACGCTGTGGCTTGCGCATTCGGGGCATAACGGCTTTATCGAAGAGCCGGAGGTTGTTGGCGAGCGCTTCCGGCTCTTTCTGCAGCATTGCCGGCAAGCGCCGGTTTAACGGGGAAAGGAATGACAACCGGTATCATTCGTATTTTTCCTTTTTGAAGGCGCTGCGCGCGATGAAAGGATGAATGAAAATTACATCAATCACCCTGCGGTTTTCTGTGTTTGGCAGGGTTTGGTTGTGGTTTGAAATTGCTGTTTGTTCTTTTGAGCAATGAATGTTTATATTTGAAATTATCACAAGCAAAATAGAAACGGTTTTGCTTGTAAGAATCTAAAATTAGCGCGTGAGCATTTCAAATGCAAATATTTTTTCCCCATTTTCATTCAATATTCTGATTTTTGTACATGGTACTGTCTTTTATCTGAATGGCGATTTTCGTAATTCGTAATTTGTACTGTTGCGTTTAAAATTGAGATAAATTTTTATTCAAATAAATCGTTAGTTGTTTTTCTAAAAAAACCGAATCTTTGCAGCATAATTGTAAGAAATAACA
>JAISXF010000061.1 GCA_031270845.1 Prevotellaceae bacterium | reverse complement strand
ACGAGGTTCAGGTTGTTGATGTAATTTTCGTAACTGTCATTGAATCCGATTTGGTTGTCCGTACCGTAATCTTTCAGTTGCCAGTAGGGCGGAGACGTGATTATCAAATGAACGCTTTTGTCTTTGAGTTCACTCATTTGACGACTGTCGCCGTTGATTATGGTATGCGTTGTGTTCATGTATTTTGCAATTTTAAAGTGCAAAGGTAGTGATTATTTCCTTTCCCGATTCAGGCAAATATCTTTTTAGCAGAAAGCAGCAATAAAATCACCGTCTAAGAAAAAATCACTACTTTTGCGACGTGAATTTTGGCTATTTAAATAAACTCAAGATATATGAACTTTTTAGCTATTGTAAAATTGCGTCAGAGCAACCGTGCCTACGAAGACAAAGAGGTTGAACGTGAAAAAATAGAGCTTGTACTGGAAGCGGGACGGTTGTCTCCGAAGGCTTATTCAGGCTGGCGAGACCGGGCTAAGGTTGTTTTGTTAAGAAAATAAGGTGGAAATAAGGTGCGCTTTCCGCAGGCCTGTGAGTAAACGTTCCCGCAGGCCATTTTCAGACGGCATTCTTTGGGGCTCATTCAATAAAATTAATCCGCGTATAAAAGGTATTTTTCGCGGAGGCGCTTAAATGCATCCAGCTCCTGGAGCCACGAAGCGCGGAGGCCGGCGGCGCTCATGCCTGGCTGCCTGTCGTAGCGCCGGTGTGCGGGGAACAAAATATTCATTCTTTTTATTTACCTTTGTCCGAAATTTAATTAAACAATATCCTTAGTTTATTTTTTATAATCTTATCCATCACATGAAAAAAATGCTTTTACTTTCTATTTTGTGCATGGCCTGTATGGGGCGTGCCGACAAGGGAGCTTTAGACCCCGTGGAATATGTCAATCCGCTGATGGGGACGCTTTCCAATTATGCCTTTTCGACGGGCAATACCTATCCCGCCATCGCCCGCCCCTGGGGGATGAATTTCTGGACGCCGCAAACCGGGCGGATGGGCGACGGCTGGCAGTATAGCTATACGGCGCAGAAAATTCGCGGCTTTAAGCAAACTCACCAGCCCAGCCCGTGGATTAACGACTACGGGCAGTTCTCGCTCATGCCGGTGGTCGGGGCGCCGGAGTTCGACGAGTCGAAGCGCGCCAGCTGGTTCTCGCACAAGGCCGAAACGGCCAAGCCGTATTATTACAAGGTTTATCTGGCGGAGCATGATGTGGTGGCCGAAATAACCCCCACCGACCGCGCCGCGCTGTTCCGCTTTACGTTCCCCGAAAACGACAGTTCGTTTGTCGTTGTCGATGCGTTCGACGGCGGGTCGTACATCAAAATTATTCCCGAAGAAAATACCCTTATCGGCTACACGGTGCGCCATAGCGGCGGGGCGCCCGACAATTTCCGAAATTATTTTATTATCCGTTTCGACAAGCCCTTTACCTATACGGCGGCGGTGGCTAACGGCGCAGTGGACGTGGAGGCGCTCTCGTCGGGTGATTCGACGCTGCAGGCAGGTCTCCGGCAGGGTCATGCGGGGGCGGTTGTCGGGTTTGCCACGCGGCGGGGCGAGGCGGTGCAGGCGCGGGTGGCGTCGTCGTTTATCAGCTTCGAGCAGGCGGCGCAAAATCTCAAAGAGCTGGGCGACGATTCGTTTGAGACCATCGCCGCCAAAGGCAGGGAAATATGGAATGAAGTGTTGGGGAAAATCACCGTCGAAGGCGGCACGCTCGACCAGTACCGGACGTTCTACTCGTGCCTGTACCGCGCTACGCTGTTTCCGCGCAAACTGTACGAGGTTACGGCCGACGGGCAGGTGATGCATTACAGCCCGTACAACGGGAAAGTGGTGCCGGGCTTTCTATATACCGATACCGGCTTCTGGGATACGTTCCGCTGCCTGTTTCCGCTGCTCAACCTTGTCTATCCTTCGGTCAATAAAGAGATACAGGAAGGATTGCTGAATACGTTTCGCGAAAGCGGCTTTTTTCCCGAATGGGCAAGCCCCGGGCACCGCGGCTGCATGATCGGCAATAACTCCGCGTCGGTGCTTGCCGATGCATGGCTCAAAGGCGTGCAGGTGGACGATGTGGAAACGCTGTATGCGGGGCTGCTGCACGGAACGGAGAATGTGCATCCCTCGGTGTCATCGACAGGCCGGCTGGGGTATGAGTATTACAACCGGCTGGGGTATGTCCCCTACGACGTGGGGATTAATGAAAACGCCGCGCGGACGCTCGAATATGCGTACAACGACTGGTGCATCTACCGGATGGCTGTGGCGCTGGGGCGCCCGCAGGAGGAAATCGACCGCTTTGCCGCCCGCGCGATGAACTACCGGAATGTATTCGACCCCTCGACACGCCTGATGCGCGGTCGGAATGCCGACGGCTCGTTCCAGTCGCCTTTCTCGCCTTTCAGATGGGGCGATGCCTTCACCGAAGGCAACAGCTGGCACTATACGTGGTCGGTATTCCACGACCCGCAGGGGCTGATCGACCTTATGGGCGGCCGCGAAGTGTTTGCCGGGATGCTGGACTCCGTCTTTGTCGTCCCGCCGATATTCGACGAAAGCTATTACCGGCATGTAATCCACGAAATCCGCGAAATGACGGTCATGAATATGGGAAACTATGCCCACGGCAACCAGCCCATCCAGCACATGATATACTTATATAACTATGCCGGGCAGCCCTGGAAGGCACAATACTGGCTGCGCGAAGCCATCGACCGTCTCTACACCCCCGGCCCCGACGGCTATTGCGGCGACGAGGACAACGGACAAACATCGGCATGGTATGTGTTCTCGGCGCTCGGTTTTTACCCCGTCTGCCCCGCCACCGACCAGTATGTCGCGGGCGCGCCCCTGTTCCGCAAGGCCACTGTCCGGCTGGAAAACGGGCGGATGCTAACCATTCATGCGCCCGACAACAGCGAGGCGAACCGCTACATCCGCTCCCTGCGGTTAGACGGGCGCACCATAACCCGCAATTACTTTACGCACGCCGAACTGACCGGCGGCGCGACCATCAAAATCGACATGGCCGGCAAGCCCAATACCGAACGGGGAATAAAGGAAGCCGACGCGCCCTATTCGATGAGCCGGGAGCAGAGCGCTGCCGAGGTTCGTTAAACGGAAACAGAAATAAAACAGCAAATAAAAAACAGACCGGTTCTATTACCCATTATCCAATTATCCATGAAATATTCAATCATATATTTTCTGCTGCTGTGCACTCTCGCGGCTGAGGCCGGAAACAGAGACGCGGCGGCGACAGTGGTCATCGTCGAAAACGGCCGCCCGCAGGGGCGGATTATCGTAACCACCCGCGCCGCCGCCGACCGGCAGGCCGCCGTGCTGTTGCAGGATTTTATCCGGCGTATCAGCGGGGCGACGCCGGAAATCCGCTACGCGAACACGGCGCGGAAGGGCGATATTGTAGTCGGTAACGGCGTGCCGAACGACCGGGTGCCTGCCGGCGACCTTACCGAAGACGGCTTCCGAATGACCTCCACCGACGGACTGCTGCGCATCGTCAGCGGTGGCGGTAAGGGAACGGCCTACGGCGCAGTTACGCTGCTCGAACGATTTATGGGCGTCGGCTACTGGGGCGAGGGGGAATATTCGCTGACCCCGGCGGCGACAATCGCGCTGCCGGCTCTCGATGTCGCCGAAAACCCCGCCTTCCGGCATCGCCAGAGCCAAAACTACGCCATGGCGAGCGACCCTATTTATACGACCTGGATGCGCCTCGAGTCGCCCGGCGATGTATTTGCCGGAGGCTACTGGGTGCATACCTTCGACCGGCTCCTGCCCTCGGCGGCGTACGGGGAAACGCATCCCGAATATTATTCGTACTTCAACGGCCGCCGGCATCCCGGAAAGGCCAGCCAGTGGTGTCTGAGCAACCCCGATGTGCTGGAAATCGTAACCGGAAAACTCGACTCGATATTTAAGGCGAACCCCGACCGGCATATCATCTCCGTGAGCCAGAACGACGGCAACTATACCAACTGCCAGTGCGAACACTGCAAAGCCACCGACGAGCACGAGGGAGCGCCTTCGGGAAGCCTCATCCATTTCCTTAACCGCCTGGCCGACCGGTTTCCCGACAGGGAAATTTCGACCCTCGCCTACCTCTATACGATGAAGCCGCCGAAGCACGTCAAGCCGAGGCCGAATGTGAATATCATGCTTTGCAGTATCGACTGCGACCGCGAAGTGTCGCTCACCGAGAATGCCTCGGGGCGGGAGTTCGTCGAAGCGATTGAAGGATGGAGCCGGATTTCAGACAATATCTTTGTGTGGGACTACGGCATTAACTTCGATAATTACCTGGTGCCGTTCCCTAATTTCCATATCCTGGCCGACAATATCCGCCTCTTTAAGAAAAATAACGCGACGATGCACTTTTCGCAGATCGCCGGCGTCCGCGGGGGCGATTTTGCCGAAATGCGCACATGGATAGTCTCCAAACTAATGTGGAACCCCGCCTGTGATACCGACTCGCTGATGTCCGTTTTCCTCAACGGGTACTATGGCGCCGCAGCGCCGTATATTTACCGGTATGTGAAAATGATCGAAGGGGCGCTGATGGGCAGCGGACAGCGGCTGTGGATTTATGACTCGCCGGTGTCGCACAAACACGGGATGCTTAAGCCCGCGCTGATGCGCCGCTATGCCGCGCTGTTCGACCGTGCCGAGGAGGCCGTCGCAGCCGACAGCATCCGCCTTGCGCGAGTCCGCCGCACGCGCCTGCCGCTGCTGTATTCGGAGCTCGATATTGCCCGTACCGAAACCGCGATGGATGTCGCCGGCATCGAGCAAAAGCTGACGCTCTTCGAGCAGCGGGCAACGCTGTTCGACGTGCCGATGATTAATGAGCGCCATAATTCACCCCTCGAATATGCCGCCCTCTACCGCACCCGATACCTGCCGCGCAACGAGCAGAACCTCGCCGCCGGCGCTGCCGTTGTATTCCTCACGCCGCCCACCGGCCGATACGCCGCCCCGGGCAAAACAGCCCTCACCGACGGCCTTTATGGCGGAGCCACCTTCGGCGAAAGCTGGATAGGATGGGAAGGCGCCGACGCCGCCTTTGTCGTCGATTTGGGCGCCGCAAAGACGTTTTCCGAAATCCGCACGGACTTCCTCCACCAGTTGGGCGCGTGGATACTGCTGCCGCGAGGCGTCCGCTATTCCGTGTCCGACGACGGCGCAACATTCCGCGAAGCCGGCGCCATCGAACAGCCCGAAGACCGCGACCCCAAAGTGAAATTCGTCGAACTCGCCCTTCGCTCCCCGAAGCCGATTACGGCTCGCTATATCAAAGTGGAGGTGTCGGGAACCAACATCTGCCCGCACTGGCATTACGGTGTCGGCCATCCATGCTGGTTCTTTATCGACGAAGTGGTGGTGAAGTAGCATTAAGAATTAGCCATTAGTAATTGCGGCAGGCGTGAACGGGAGGCTCCCTTGCCATGCAAAAAGCCCCCGCCTGATGCCGGGGTGTCTCGCAAACGTTTCGCGGTGTACCGTGAAGGCTTCGCGGTGTACCGTGAAATCACCGGCGTGTCGCATCCTGCCGAAAGGCTGAAGCACCTTGACAAAAGGGTCAAAAAGGACTGTCATTTTTTATCCATTAAAAAGAAGGGGGAGCCATTCCCATTACATATCGGGAAACGCGCAGAAGCCGGCGCGGGGATTTTAACATTTATAATAAAAAAGTAGTACCTTTGCGGCAGCAAATAAATTTAATGATGAATAATATTTATGGCAACAAAAGACTTTACCAATACGCTGTACACAAATGACAATCTGTTTATTTTAACAGGCCTCAACAGCGAAAGTATAGACTTAATTTATCTGGATCCGCCGTTTAATTCCAAGCGGTTTTATGCTGCGCCAATCGGTAGTAAGGCGGCCGGTTCGAGTTTTAAGGATATGTGGAGCTGGGAAGATGTGAATGAAGAATACCTTAATACATTAGCGGACAATTTCCCGGCGCTGACCAAATTTATTGCCTCTACCGGTAAAATTCACAGCCGCGCGATGATGGCGTATTTAACCTACATGGCGCAGCGCGTTGTGGAGATGCATCGGGTGCTGAAGGATACCGGCAGCATTTATCTGCACTGCGACCCGACTGCAAGCCATTATTTAAAGGTGGTGCTGGATGAAATTTTTGGCAAGGACAATTTTAGGAATGAAATAGTTTGGCATTACCGCAGATGGACAGGAAAAGCAGAAAAATTTCAATCGTTGCACGATATTATTTTTTTCTATACAAAAACCGATAATTATACTTTTAACGAACTATATACGGAATATACGGAAGGCTCAAAAGAAAGAAAGCAGCAAGGCGTTTTACACCGATTTAAAAGAGGAGAAGAACCTGTTTTAGTCAGCGATAAAAATGTAAACGAAAAAGGCGTTCGGGAAAACGATGTTTGGCAGATTCCTTTTATTGCACCATCATCCAAAGAACGCACGGGTTATCCCACGCAAAAGCCGCTTGCGCTTTTGCACCGCATAATTAAGGCATCGTCCAACGAAGGCGATATTGTGTTTGACCCCTTTTGCGGTTGTGCAACAACTTGCGTAGCCGC
>JAISXF010000028.1 GCA_031270845.1 Prevotellaceae bacterium | reverse complement strand
TATTAACTATCTTTGCATCCGGTTCCGATAATATATATTATCGGAAGTAGATTTAAAGACCCCCAAAAATAATTTTTTAAGACAGTCATGGTAAGCGCTTTTCGGGCGCTTTTTTTATGCCCGCCTCTTCGGATGTATGCTTTTTTCACCACTCCCGTTTCTCTTTTCATCGTGCTAAATGCTTCTTTTTGTTTGTGTTTGAAGGTCGGTTCCGATAATATATATTATCGGAACCTGAATGCATCGCCGTATTGCCTGAAACTATTACACAATAAGCTGTAAAATACAATGTAACATTAAAAACATAGCATAAAAAAATCCACTCATGAAAAGAAACTTTTTAATCGTAATCTTATTGCTGTCCCTCTTCCCGGCCTGGGGACAAAGCACGGCGCACATTTCCAATTTAAGTTTAGCCACCGGCGCCACGCCAGCGCTAACCTTTGACGTCAGCTGGGCTGCCCCGCCTTCGGCTACGCCCAATCACCGCGACTCGATTTGGCTTTTCGCCGACTACCGCATCGTAAACCCCGACGGCTCAACAGGGGCTTGGACGCCCGCCGGAATTACTACCGCCACCATTATTTCCGGCGCCGGAACCCTTATCGCATCGACGCTGCCCGGACGCGGCTTCTTCCTCGACGGGCATGGCCTGACAACGCTGAATACCACCATCCGCGTTACGCTCGACGCGCCGACAAACGAACGCTTCAACGCCTGCGTCTATGCTTCCGACTGGCCGCCGAATGCCACCATGAACGCCGGCGGCGGATATACGCTCAACGGAAGCCCTCCTTTTATTATTAATAATATCATTACCGAGCCTTCGCGTACTTTCGGCGCGGGCACGTGCATTACGAGCATTACCGACGCTACCGGCTGCCCGGGATTTATTGTGAATACGGCATTTGCCGCAGGCGAAATTGCTTCGACCGGCGAAACCGTTTGCGAAGGCGGCACACCGGCGGCGATTAACAGCATTACGCCCGCAAGCGGTGGCGATAATACTGTTATCTATTCGTGGTACAAAGACGGCGTCTTGATTGCCGGCGCTACGTCTGCCGCCTATACTCCGCCGCCGAGCGATGCCGCAGCAGCCGGCATTTATATATATACCCGCAAGGTTCGGGACAATACCTGCAATAGCACGCCCATCGCCTCGGAGGGCAGCTGGGAGCTGACGGTAAACGCTAACCCGAACGTCTCCATAAGCGCGCCTTCAACCGCCTGTCCGAACAGCACCTTCGTTGTATCTGCCTCCGGCGGTGCATCCTATTGTTTCTCTACATCGGGAACGTGTACTCCGACCACCTCTACGTCCTATTCCACACAAAGTATGCCGGCCTCCGGCAACAGCACCGTCTATGTAACCGTTCGCAATGCCACCGGCTGCACGGCCTCAACGAGTACAATAATCACGCAAAATGATACTACGTACAGCATCTCTTCCACATGCGGATTTTCCATATCCGGGTTGGTGATTGGCCCCAGTTCATGGACAAGCAGCGGCGGTTGCCAATGCGGATGGCGACTGCCTACCATCACGGAAATGGCCTGTATATATGCTAATCACTTGGATTTGTTTGTCGCCAATAATGCTTACTGGACTTCGACTGATTCCGGTGCCTATATTGCAGCAGGCAGGGCTTGGGTTGTCTGGGAGAGTTATCCCGGTATGGCACAGTGGGCTGGATGTACTTATTTCGGTATTCCTTCCTATCATTGTTATGATATGTCTAAATCAGATTCCTATCATGTCCGATGCGTGAAATAATAATGCAGCACACGAAATCTCCCTACCCGCATTAGGGGCGTTTTTACCCCCGTTAGTGAACTCACTAACGGCGTTAGTGAGTTCACTAACGGGGGTAAAATCCTCCCTGAAACCGGCAGGAATATTATTAAACAAATTAAATATAAATGTTTTAAGTTGAGAGCTGAGAGTTGAGAGTTGAGAGTTGAAAGTTGAAAGTTGAGACAAAAGACATTTAGACAATAGACGAGAGACAACCAAACCGTAGGGGCGAACCGATGTGTTCGCCCCTTTTTTTTAGTTGAGCGTTGAGCGTTTTTTTTTAGTTAAGAACTATGAGCTATGAATTTGCTTCCACCCCCAAAATTCCCCTCCTTCGGAGGGGTGCCCGCAGGGCGGGGTGGTTCCTTCCCCTCGGAGGGGTGCCCAAAGGAGGGGAACCACCCCGCCCTTCGGGCACCCCTCCAAAGGAGGGGAATGGTGGAAGACGTTAGACAATGGACTTTGAGACAATGAACAAAAACGTAAGGGCGAACCAATCGGTTCGCCCTCGCTGTTTTTATATGACGGGGAACCCGTAATTCGCAATTCGTAATTCACGGCTTTCCCCATTTTGCCGTTTGGCGGAAATGTAGTAACTTTCGGCTTTAAAAATAGAAACATGCAATTTGTTCCCGAAAAATATGCCCTTCCCGATGTGCCGATGCAGCCGTTTATTGATGCGGCCGAAATCGAACAGTATTTGCTGTCGGCACGGGGCGACACGGCCTGCGTGCAGGAGGTCGTTCGTAAATCGCTGGCCAAAGGCCGCCTTTCGCTGCCCGAGGTGGCTGTGCTGCTGAAGGCCGACAGTCCGGCAGCCGTACAGCTCATTAAGGATGCGGCGCAGACGCTGAAGAGCGCCGTGTATGGCAATCGTATCGTACTGTTTGCGCCGCTCTATGTGGGCAATTATTGTGTAAACGACTGCACGTATTGCGGCTTCCGGGCGACCAACAGCGAGGCGGTGCGGGTTACGCTCGACCGCCGGCAGTTGATTCGCGAGGTCGAAGCCCTCGAAGAGCAGGGGCAGAAGCGGCTGATTTTAGTCTTCGGCGAGCATCCCGCGTATTCGCCGGAATATATCGCCGAGGCAGTGCGTACGGTGTATGCGGTCAAACACGGCGCGGGCGAAATCCGGCGCGTGAATATCAACGCCGCCCCGCTCGACATCGACGGCTTCCGGACGGTGAAGGCGGCGGGTATCGGTACGTACCAGATTTTTCAGGAGAGCTATCATCGGGAGAGCTACAAAAGATGCCACCCGCGCGGGCCGAAACAGGCGTACGACAACCGGCTGACGGCGCTCGACCGGGCGCTGGAAGCGGGGCTGGACGATGTGGGCATCGGCGCGCTCTTCGGTTTATACGACTGGCGCTTCGAGGTGATGGCGCTGGTGCGGCACGCAAATCATTTGGAAGCCTGTTATAATATCGGGCCGCATACCATTTCGTTCCCCCGCTTGCAGGCGGCCTCGCATGGCGATACCGGCGGGGCATTCGCCGTGCCCGACGAGGCTTTTACGCGGCTGGTAGCTATCCTGCGGCTGGCGGTGCCTTACACCGGTTTAATTTGCACCGCCCGCGAAGGCGGGGCTGTCCGCCGCGAGGTGTTGCGCTACGGCGTTTCCCAGATTGACGGCGGTACCCGATTGGAATTAGGCAGCTATGCCGATATGCACTCCGGCGGCGTTCAGAACCTCCACCGCGAGCAGTTTCGCCTCAACGATGCGCGGTCGCTGGCGGCTATTGTCGATGAATTGCTCGACGACGGCCTCATCCCTTCCTTCTGCACGGCCTGCTACCGGAAGGGGCGTACCGGCGAGCATTTTATGGAATTTTCGGTACCCGGCTTTATCAAGCGTTTTTGCACGCCCAATGCGGTATTCACCCTGGCCGAATATTTAGAAGATTATGCCGGCGACGCCCTCCGGCAAAAAGGCTACGCCGTCATAGAGAATATCCTCGCTGCCGACGCCGACAATGCCCTCGCCGACGACATCGGCCACCGCCTGCAGCGCATCCGCAACGGCGCACGCGATGTGTTTTATTAAAAAAGAAAGCGCTTCACACGAAGCGCTTTCTTTCTTTCACCTTTTCTTTCTTTCACCCTTTCACCCGGTCATTATTTCGGCATGATGCGGAGGATAAAAATATCGTCCAGCGGCCGGTCGTTTCTGTCTTTGGCGACGGCGGCAATCCTGTCGATGATTTCCAGCCCTTCGGTTACTTCGCCGAACACGGTGTATTCCCCGTCCAACCAGGGCGCGCCACCGACGGTGGTGTACAGCGCCGTCTGTTCCGGCGTGAGGGGCTGGCCGCGCTGCTGTTCGTACCGCGCGAGTTCGTCGAGCGTAAAGACATTGCCCTGCACCATATAAAACTGCGAGCCGGAGGAGGCTTTCTGCGGGTTATTGTCGCGCGCTGCGGCCAAAGCGCCTTTTTTGTGGTAGCGACCGGGGATGATTTCGGCAGGGATACGTTCCTTCGGGCCGCCCATGCCGTACATTTTGCCTTTTTCCGGCTGTTTCGAGTCGGGGTCGCCGGTTTGAATCATAAAACGGGCGATAACGCGGTGGAAAATCACCCCGTCGTAGTAGCCGGTCGATGCCAGCTTCAGGAAATTATCCCGGTGCTGCGGCGTTTCGGCATACAGCTTCACGGTGATATTCCCGGACGTTGTTTCAATAACTAATTCGGGCGATGCGCCCAATGATTTGGGGTCGAACGAGGAGCCGACCGGTTGTGCATTACAGTTCATAAACAGGGTTGCGGTTAGCAATAAAATCAGTACCTTTGTTTTCATTTTTTTAATGTTTAAAATAATTAAATAATTGCAAATGTAGTTATTTTTTCAGGATTATACGCATATGCGCAAGGGTATTGTTTTTCTTTTTTTACTGTATGCTTCGGCGATGGCGGGGCAAGTGCAGTCGGTGGGGCTGGTGTTGAGCGGCGGCGGCGCAAAGGGGCTGGCGCACATTGGCGTGTTGAAAGCGCTGGAAGAGCATGATATTCCGGTCGATTATGTCGCCGGTTCGTCGATGGGAGCCATTATAGGCGCCCTGTATGCTATCGGCTATACGCCCGACGAAATGGTCGAGCTGCTCTCGTCGCGCGACTTCTTCCGGTGGTACCGGGGGGTGATGGAGGATAAATATACGACCTACGTCTATCGCCCCGACCCGTTGCCCGATATGGTATTCGTGGCGTTCGACTTTAAGCGGGGGAAGCTCGTCACGCAGCTGCCGAGCAGCTATATCCAGACCTACCAGATGGACTTGGCCTTCCTGCAGCTGTTTTCGGCGGCCAATGCCGTAGCTCATGCCGATTTCGACAGCCTGATGGTGCCTTTCCGCTGCGTGGCGTCGGATATTACGAACAAGAAATCGCACCGCTTCAGTGGCGGCAATCTGAGTTCGGCCGTTCGGGCATCGATGACCTATCCGTTTTACTTTAAGCCTATCCGTGTGGACAGTCTGCTGCTTTTCGACGGCGGGTTTTATAATAACTTCCCATGGAATGTGATGGACCGGGATTTTTCGCCCGATGTGATTATCGGTTCCAAGTGCGCCGGGAACGCCCCGCTGCCCGACGAGGATGACATCATTTCGCAAATCGAAACCATGCTGATGTTTGAAACCAATTATTCCCTGCCGCACCGCAAGGGCGTGCTGGTCGAAACGCAGTTTCAGGACATCGGGCTGCTCGATTTTCACCGGATAGACGAAATTGTCGAAGCCGGTTACCATCAGGCGCAGGCGCAAATACCGGCTATCAAAGAGCGGATAGCGCGGCGCGTGACGGCGGCTGAACTGACGGCCAAACGGCAGGCCTTCCGCAGCCGGATACCCGAAAACCGTTACCGGTCGGTAGCCGTAACCGGCTCGTTAATCAAAGGCCAGCGCGACTTTGTGAACTCCTCGATGCGCAGCCGGAGGCATGAAATATTCGATTTTAATACCCTTAAGAAGCGGTACTTTAATGTGATTTCGACCGGCATGGTCAATTCGTTTTATCCTACGGCCACGTATGACGCGGCCGACAGCGTATTCGATATTTCGATACACGCTTCGCGCAATGCGCGCTTTCGGGCGTCGCTGGGCGGTTATTTCTCGACCTCGTCGGTGAATGAAGTGTCGGTGGGGCTGGGATACCGGATGTTCGGACGGACGATGGCGCAGGCCGGCCTCTATTTCACCTTCGGGCGCCTCTATAACGGCGCCAACCTGTCGTGGCGGCATTTCCTGTCGGTGAACCCGGATGTGTTCTACGAAGTAACGGGTATCTTCAGTCGCTTTGATTATTTCTCCGGCGCGCAGGATTTGTTTTACTTCGACTCGCGCCCGGCCTACCTCCAGGAAGAGGATTTGCATGTCCATGCCGTTATCGGAACGCCGGTTTTCCTGATGCGGAATTTTATGATGAAAACCGGTATCACGGTCGGCGTGCTGAACGAAAATTATTTTCAGCAGAACACCTATACCTCGTCCGACACGTCGGACCATACGCGGTTTTCGTATATTTTTCCTAAAATAAGCATCGAAAGCAATACGTTTAATTATAAACAGTACCCGACCTCCGGGCACCGGCAGCATTTCAGCATCGGCTATGTGTCCGGTCGGGAGCAGCATACGCCGGGCAACCTGCCGGGCGCTACCCGTCGCTTCGAGAAGCGCCACCAGTGGCTCACGGTGCGGCTGTACTACGAATCCTATTTTCCGATAGGGGATAATTTTTCGCTGGGCGTATTGGCCGACGTGCTGCTCTCCGACCGCTCGTCGTTTGGCGATGATTTTTCGACCATGCTCTCGATGCCCGCCTTCCGCCCCACGCCCCACAGCGCCACGCTGGTGCTTGAAGATTACCGCTCCGACATCTACGCCGGTCTCGGCCTGATGCCGATAGTCCGCTTTACCGACAAGGTGGCGCTGCATGTGGGCGGCTACATATTTCAGCCTTACGAAAAAATCGACCGCTCCGAGAGCGGGGGGCCGAATTATGCCAAACCCTTCAGCCGGCAGTCGTTTATGGCCATCGGCGCGATGGTGTGGCAGACGCCGATAGGCCCGCTGAGCTTCTCGGCCGACTGGTACACGGCCAACTGGTACGAAAAAGCCCCGTCGAAATGGTATTTCCAGTTAGGTATCGGCTACCTGCTCTTTAATAAACGGGGGCTGGATTATTGAAAGTTGAGACTTTGAGACAATAGACTTTTAGACAATAGACGGAACAGAGACGGAACAGAGACGGAACAGAGACAATAGACAAAAAAAAGGGGCGAACCAATGTGTTCGCCCCTGCGTTTTTGTCTATTGTCTAAAAGTCCATTGTCTAAAAGTCTAAAAGTCCATTGTCTCTGTTCCGTCTCTGTTCCGTCTATGTTCTAACGTCTCTGTTCCGTCCATTGTCTCAACTCGCAACTATATGAAAGGTGCTGTCGTACGTTCCGGTATATTTGCCTTTATGTTCAGTGCAATTAATTTTTCCATTTTATTGTGTTTTTAAAGATGAATATTTATGCCATTTTGGCAGAGTATAGAATATTTTATGCCATTTTGACGCGAAAGTACCTTCGTACCACCGGCAGAAACGCCTCGCGAGTCCGAAAACACCCTCGTACCATCGGCAGAGCCGCCCCGCAGGTCGAAAACACCTTCGTACCACCGGCAGAACCGCCCCGCAGGTCGAAAA
>JAISXF010000083.1 GCA_031270845.1 Prevotellaceae bacterium | reverse complement strand
CGCGGGCTATCGGAGACCTTCCGAGGGCTATCGGAGACCTTCCGCGGGCTATCGGAGACCTTCCGAGGGCTATCGGAGACCTTCCGAGGGCTATCGGAGACCTTCCGAGGGCTATCGGAAACCTTCCGAGGGCTATCGGAGAGCTTCCGAGGGCTATCGGAAACCTGCCGGGAGCATGAAATATGTGTTCAAAATTCAATTTTGGTGCGGGGTTTCGTAATTTTCATCCTTTCTTCTGTTTTCGTTTCGTAAATTTTTCTTACCTTTGCCCTCCAAAAAATAAAATTATATGGAACAGCAAAAAGAATTCAACATTGAGTTGAAAGAAGAAGTAGCGCAGGGAGTGTATGCAAATTTTGCCGTCATTGCGCATTCGCAAAGCGAGTTTGTGCTCGATTTTGTGTGTATATTGCCGGGGATGCCCAAAGCGCAGGTCAAAAGCCGTGTGATATTGACTCCCGAACATGCCAAACGCCTGCTGGGCGCCTTGCAGGATAATGTCTTAAAATACGAATCGTCGCACGGGAAAATCAAAATGAACGAAAACGGCGTGGCGATTCCGATGACCTTTGGGAGCAATACGGCACAGGCATGAGAATAAAGCGCAAATTAATTAATTCAAAAAAAGAAATGACAAAACCGCTAAAAATCGTTGTGCTGGCAAAACAAGTGCCGGACACGCGCAATGTAGGGAAAAACGCCATGAAGGAAGACGGGACGGTGAACCGCGCCGCCCTGCCGGCTATTTTCAACCCGGAAGATTTGAATGCTCTCGAGCAGGCTCTGCGCCTTAAAGACAGGATTCCCGGAACAACCGTTCAATTGTTGACGATGGGGCCGGGCCGGGCGGCCGGTATTATCCGCGAAGGCCTGTTTCGCGGCGCCGACGGTGGCGTGCTGCTCACCGACCGCAAGTTTGCCGGCGCCGATACGCTGGCCACCTCGTACGCGCTGATGCAGGCTATCGGCAAACTGAATCCCGACCTGATTATCGCGGGACGCCAGGCCATCGACGGCGATACGGCGCAGGTAGGTCCGCAGGTGGCTGAAAAGCTGCACTGGCCGCAGGTAACCTATGCCGAAGACATCCTTTCGTGCAACGGCGAACGGATAGCGGTGAAACGCCGTCTCGAACGGGGCGTCGAAACGGTGTCGGCGCCGCTGCCGGCGCTCATTACCGTGCACGGTTCGGCTGCCGCCTGCCGTTCGCGCCATGCGAAACATCTGTTGAAATACAAACACGCCAAGACCCTGTCGGAATTGCAGGACGCCGGCAATAATGCATACGACACCAATCAGCCCGAATACCTGCGCATTACCGAATGGGGAGTGGCCGATGTGGGCGGCGACGAACAGCAGTTCGGCCTTGCCGGATCGCCTACGAAAGTGAAGAAAATCGAAAATATCGTTTTTCAGGCGAAGGAATCGAAGCGGCTCACCGCCTCCGATACCGATGTGAACGGGCTGATAAAGGAACTGATGGCGAACCATACCATCGGGTAGTTTAGCACGTATGAAAATCGGGTATAATAACAGCGACATCGCAGGCGGCGGATTATCGAATGCCTCAAAGCATATACCATATTCTAATAAGGTAGCCGGCGAAGTCGTTTAATGATTTAATAAAACATAAATACATAGCATGAATAATATTTTAGTTTATTGCGAAATGGAAGGCGGTAAAATCGCCGATGTAAGTTTGGAATTGCTGACCAAAGGCCGCGGCCTGGCGGAACAGCTGGGCTGCCGGCTCGAAGCGCTGGCTATCGGCTATCGGTTGGCCGGCGTGGAGAAGGAACTGGCGAACTATGGCGCAGACGTTGTGCACGTGGCTGACGACGCCCGTTTAGACCCGTTCCGCACCTTGCCCCATGCGGCCATTACTATCGGCGTAATCCGGGAAGAGCAACCGCAGATTGTGCTCTTTGGGGCTACGAGCATCGGTCGTGATTTGGCGCCACGTGTGTCGAGCGCCCTCAAAAGCGGCCTGACCGCCGACTGCACCAGCCTCGAAATCGGCGACCATGCCGATACGAAAGGGAATGTGTATAAGAATTTGTTGTACCAAATCCGTCCGGCCTTTGGCGGCAATATCATTGCCACGATTATTAATCCCGAACACCGTCCGCAGATGGCGACAGTCCGCGAAGGCGTGATGAAAAAGGAACCGGCAGGCGCTCCCAAAGCCGCAGAAGTCAAAAAGACGGACATCGGGAAATACCTTTCCGATACGGACTTTGTGGTGGACATTATAGAGCGGCACATCGAGGAACGGAAGATAGATATTAAAGGCGCCGGCATTATTGTGTCGGGCGGCTATGGGGTGGGCAGCAGGGAGAATTTCAAGCTGCTGTTCGAGTTGGCAACCGTTTTGGGCGGCGAGGTAGGCGCCTCGCGCGCGGCCGTCGATGCGGGCTTTGCCGACCATGCACGGCAGGTCGGGCAGACAGGCGTAACCGTTCGTCCGAAACTGTATATCGCCTGCGGTATTTCGGGGCAAATACAGCATACGGCCGGGATGGATCAATCGGCGATGGTGATTTCCATCAACACCGACGCCGACGCCCCCATCAACCAGATTGCCGACTATGCCATCGTCGGCGATTTGAATGAAATAATCCCGAAGATGATTAAAAGCTACAGGGAGAATAGCAAGTAGCGGCGGTAAGGGGTATAACTGCAATGCGCATTTTCTCGAACAGTCCGTAATAACGGTTTAAATTATGTCCCATCACAGCCCATTAAGCAAGCCGGACGCGGACATCCGAAGGCCATTAATCGGGATAAATCCCAAGATAAAGAATAGCGATTACGTTTACTATAAATAAAAAATACACAATCAATGAATTTTTACACTGACAACAACGACCTCCGCTTTCAGCTTCAACATCCGTTGATGCGGAAAATTGTGGAATTGAAAGAAAACAATTTTGCCGACAACGGCAAGTATGACTATGCTCCAACGGATACCGACGATGCGCTCGACAGCTACGACCGGGTGCTGGAAGTCATCGGCGAGATATGCGCCGAGATCATTGCGCCGAATGCCGAAAGTGTTGACCATGAAGGCCCGCAGGTCATCGACGGGCGGGTAAAATACGCCGCCGGGACGCAACAGAACCACGATGCCCTCACGCAAGCCGGCGTCTATGGCCTCTCGCTTCCCCGCGAATACGGCGGACTGAATTTTTCGATGGTGCCATACGTGATGGCCGCTGAACTTGTATCGCGCGCTGATGCCGGGTTTGCCAATATTTGGGGGCTTCAGGACTGCGCCGAAACGATACACGAATTTGCCTCCAAAGAAATCAAAGACCGCTTCCTGCCACGCATCAACAAAGGCGACACCTGCTCGATGGACTTAACCGAACCCGACGCCGGCAGCGACTTGCAGGCCGTGATGCTCAAAGCCTCCTGGGACGAGCCTGCCGGCGTATGGCGACTCAATGGCGTAAAACGATTTATTACCAATGGCGACGCACAAATCAAACTCGTCCTCGCACGTTCCGAAGAAGGAACCACCGACGGGCGAGGCCTCTCCTATTTTGTATATGATAAGAACGACGGCGGCGTTACCGTGCGCCGGATAGAAAACAAATTAGGTATCAAAGGCTCGCCGACATGCGAACTGGTGTTCAGCAACGCCCCTGCCCTGCTGGTGGGCGACCGCAAGCTGGGGCTTATCAAATACGTGATGTCGCTGATGAACGGCGCCCGGTTGGGCGTGGGCGCGCAGTCCGTCGGGCTGTCGGAAGCGGCATTCCGCGAAGCGCTCAAATATGCCCACGAACGGGTACAGTTCGGCAAGGCCATCATCAACTTTCCGGCTGTGTACGAACTGTTGGGCGTCATCAAAGCGAAGCTGCAAGCCTCGCGTGCGCTGCTCTACGAAACCGCACGCTTTGTGGACGTCTATAAAGCCTATAACCTGCTGGCCGAAGAACGCAAACTGACCCCCGAAGAACGCGCCGAACAGAAGGAATACCAAAAATTAGCCGACATATTTACTCCGCTTCTCAAACTCTTTGCCAGCGAATATGCCAACCAGAACGCCTACGACGCCCTGCAAATACACGGCGGGTCGGGGTTTATGAAAGATTATCCGGTAGAGCGCCTCTACCGCGATGCGCGGATATTGACGATTTACGAAGGAACGTCGCAATTGCAGGTCGTAGCGGCCATCCGCGGCGTGCTCACCGGCGCATACCTCAATAAAATCCGCGCCTATGAAAAGGAACCCGTTAAGGCAGAACACGAACATCTGCGGAAAATCCTGGTAGCGATGACCGACCAGTACGCGCAGACCGTACAGTTAATACAGGCCAAAGCCGACCAGCAATATACCGATTTCCATGCCCGCCGCGCCGTCGAAATGGCCGGGCATATTATCATGGGCTACCTGTTGCTGCTCGACGCACAAGAGAGCGACGATTTTATCCACTCCTCCGCTATCTTTATCACGCGCGGACAGGCGTGGAACACCGAACGCCATGCCTTCATCGAAACATTCGAACCAGACCACATGAGCGCTTACAGCGCAATCGTTGAAAATTGATGACGGTATTGTTGTATGTCCTTTGAATGACACCCCGTCGGTATTCCGCGCTCAATACTCGAACACCCGTAGCCGTGAAATCATACACGCGCCGATGATGCCGGTTTTGTCTTTGAGCTTCGAGGTGATGATCACCGAATCTTTGTTGACCAAATTCAGCGAATATTTGCGGATGGCGGTAATGATGGGCTGCATGATATAATCGCCCGTGAGGGAAAGCGTGCCGCCGACGATGACCATCTCGGGGTTGAAAATATTAATGATGCCGGCCAGGTGCTCGCCCAGCTTCCGCCCGATGTCTTCGACCAGGTCGATGCACAGGACATCCTCCTTATTGACGGCCTGGACGATGTCGTCCATCGTGATCTGTTCGCCTTTCGCCATTTTTTTCGAGAGCAGCGACGTAGCGCCGCCTTTGAGCATTTCCATCAACCGCCGGTACATGGCCGAACCCGATACTTCCGTTTCGAGGCAGCCCTTTTTCCCGCAGTGGCAGATAATTTCATTATCATAGCTTTTGACATGCCCGAACTCGCCCGAAAAACCCGATTTGCCTTTATACACCTTCCCGTCGATGATAATCCCGATAGCCAGCCCCCAGCTGATATTGACAAAAATGATGTCCTTCTCTTTGGTTACGCGACCGGCGATATATTCGCCGTAAGTCATTGCCCGCGTGTCGTTGTCGATGGTTACGCGGTAGCCCAGCCGTTCGCGCAGGATATCGACCAGCGGCCGTTCTTCAAAATAAAAAATGCTGTAACTGTAGCCCGATTCCGAATTGACGCGGCCGGAAATGTTGAGCGACACGTTCAGAATTTTTGTTTTATCGATTGTCTGCTGTTCGATAAACGCAGCAATGATCTGGATAACTTTCGTCAGCGCTTCGGGCGAGTTTTTCAGTTCAAACGGCACGCTCATCGCCTGATCGATCATCTCTCCCTTAAAGTTGATAATCCCGATGTTGACGGCAAACTGTTTGATATCAACGCCCACAAAATACGCCGCGTCGGGGTTCAGCCCATAGAGGTTGGGATGCCGGCCGCCATTGGTTTCCAGCTTCCCGCACTCGTAGAGGCTGCCGTTCGAGCACATCTCGTTCACAATTTTTGTAGCCGTCGGCACGCTCACATCAATTTCCTTGGCCAGTTCGGCCAGCGTACTTACGCCGTTATGAATGGCATAGAGGATAATCTTTTTTTTAATCAGCGCTTCCTTCGTGCCTTTTTCGATTTCGTCTAACAATTTATTCATACAATATTCCTCTTCTTAAAATATCGGTTTGATGATCATATTTTCTTTAGAAAGTGCAAAGTTAATATAAAAGGAATGAATATTGACACACCGGTTCCTTCTTTTTTAAATTTCCTTCCTTATTTATAAAAAACTTTAATAAATAATTTTGTATTAATAAATAATTTTGTAATTTTGCACTCGAATTGTACGAGTATTTAAAAAATAATTCAAAAAAAACATGAAACGATACCTGAATTGTCTCCTGATTACTGCCGTTGGCGCGCTCCTGTTATCATGCTGCGGGACACCGACGACCGTTCGCGTTGACCTGTTAATAACAGGTGGGGGCGCAAGCGGAACAGCCGCCGGGTTGCAGGCCGCACGGATGCATTGCCGCACGCTGATAGTGGAAGAAACGCCGTGGCTGGGCGGCATGTTGACCGCCGCCGGCGTGAGCGCCACAGACGGCAACTACCGGATGCCGGGCGGCGTGTGGGGTGAGTTCCGCGACGCACTGGCCGCCGTTTACGGAGGGTTGGATTCGTTGAAAACCGGTTGGGTGAGCCACGTGTTGTTTGAACCGTCGGTCGGCAACCGGATTTTTAATGACATGGTATCGAAGGAGCCAAATCTGGAGGTGTGGTTCGAGGCGTCGCCGGTGTCCTTTGAGCGGCAGGACGGCAAATGGATAGCCCTGATACGCACGGCCGGCACGGTGAAGCGCGTTGAGGCCACAGTGCTTATCGACGCAACGGAACTGGGCGATGTGGCGGCACAATGCGGCGTACCATATAATACAGGTATGGAAAGCCGCGACGAGACGAAGGAACCCATCGCACCCGCGCAAGCCAATGCGATTGTGCAGGATTTGACCTGCGTCGCCATCCTCAAAGATTATGGTCGCGACGTAACCATCCCGCGCCCCGAAGGGTATGATTCGACCGTCTTTGCCTGCACCTGCGCGTCGCCGGTGTGCATCGCCCCGAAAGAACCCAACCGTCTGTGGAGCCTCCGCGAAATGATTACCTACGGGAAGCTGCCGAACAACAAATATATGATCAACTGGCCTGTTGAAGGCAATGATTATTACGTGAACCTGATAGAAATGACGCCCGACGAACGCCGGGAAGCCCTGCAGGACGCCAAACGCTTTACGATGCAATTCCTTTATTTTATCCAGCATCAATTAGGCCTTAATACACTCGGGCTGGCTGACGACGAGTACCCGACCGCCGACCGGCTGCCGTTTATTCCATACCATCGCGAGTCGCGGCGGATAGTGGGGAAAGTGCGCTTTACGCTGCCCTATATCACCGCCCCCTATACCCAGCAATGGCCACTTTACCGTACCAATATTGCGGTGGGCGACTATCCGGTCGATCATCACCACGCCCGATACACCGGCACGGAAGAGCTGCCCGACCTGCATTTCTCGCCGATACCGTCGTATGGCCTGCCGCTGGGCGTGCTGATACCCGAAGCGACGGAAGGACTGATTGTCGCCGAGAAGTCGATTTCGGTTTCCAATATCGTCAACGGCACAACACGGCTGCAACCCGTCGTGCTGCAAATCGGGCAGGCTGCCGGGGCGCTGGCCGCGCTGGCGGTACAAACGAACACCGGCATCGACGCCGTGCCCGTGCGCGACGTGCAACAGGCAATCCTCGACGCCAGGGGCTACCTGATGCCCTACCTCGACGTCCCGGTTTCGCATCCGTTATTTAAAACGTACCAGCGGATAGGCGCAACCGGCATATTAAAAGGCACGGGGCAAAGCATCGGCTGGTCGAACGAAACGTGGCTGCGCATCGACGAGCCGCTGCTGGCCGCGGAACTCGACGGCCTCAAGGACTTCTACCCGCAGGCCTCCCTGGCCGGACTGCCCGACACCGTAACGCTGCACAGCGCCCTGGCATTGGTTCGCAGCATCGCCAAGCAGAAACATATCGACCTCGACGGGGAGGAAGAAGACGGCACAAAAGCCCAACTCTTATTTGCCGCCTACAAAACAGATGCGTTAGAGCAGCCCAATGCGCCGATGACGCGCGGCGAATTTGCCCGTCTGGTCGATGGCGTCTTAAACCCCTTCCACCGGAAACCCATAGACCTGCAGGGGAGAATTATGAATTAGAAATTACGAATTACGAATTACGAATTACGAATGCTAAACCGTTAAACAAATCAACAACTAAACAAATCAACAATATGAAGACAACGAATCGCAGATCATTTTTAAAAACCGCATCGCTGGCGGGCGCGTCGGCATTGGCGTTGCCGGCACTGGCAGGCCGTTGCGGAAACGCCGGCAGCGCCGGTGAACAGGCTATCGCCACACCGCTGATAATAGAAAAAAAGAACGGACTGCCGATTACCGGCACATTCCTCGACGAAATTTCGCACGACATCCCCCACCAAAATTGGGGCGAGCAGGAATGGGACAATGACTTCCGCTACATGAAATCCATCGGCATTGATACCGTCATCCTCATCCGCTCCGGCTACCGGAAATTTATTACATACCCGTCGGAATACCTCCTCAAACAGGGCTGCTACCGACCGTCGGTCGATTTGGTTGATCTCTACCTGCGGCTGGCCGACAAGTATGGGATGAAATTTTACTTCGGCCTCTACGACTCCGGTAAATATTGGGATACCGGCGATTTGTCCTTTGAAATCGAACACAATAAATACGTCATCGACGAAGTGTGGGCAACGTATGGCCATCACGCAAGTTTCGGCGGATGGTACATCAGTGGCGAAATCAGCCGGAAAACCAAAGGCGCCATTGATGCCTTCCGCGCCATGGGCAAGCAGTGCAAAGACGTCTCGGGCGGCTTGCCGACTTTTATATCCCCCTGGATCGACGGGAAGAAGGCCGTCATGGCAGCGTCGGGGAAACTGACGAAGAGCGACACCGTATCGGTGCTGGAACATGAAAAGGAATGGGGCGAAATTTTTGACGGCATCCGCGGCGCCGTCGATGCCTGCGCCTTCCAAGACGGGCAAATTGATTACGACGAGCTTGACGCCTTTTTTGAAGTCAATAAAAAACTGGCCGACCGCTACGGCCTGCAATGCTGGACAAACGCCGAATCGTTCGACCGCGACATGCCAATCCGCTTCTTTCCCATTAAATTCGACAAGCTCCGCATGAAACTGGAAGCCGCCAAACGCAACGGCTACGACAAGGCCATCACCTTTGAGTTCTCGCATTTTATGAGTCCCCAATCGGCCTACCTGCAAGCAGGGCATCTGTATGACCGGTACAAAGAATACTTTGAATTACCTGTTTAATTGTTGCATTGTTTACTGTTGTCCGCTCAACAATTCAGCAACTCAATAACTCAATAATTCAATAACTCAATAATTCAACAACTCAATAATTCAACAACTCAATAACTAAACAATTCAACAATGAAAGAAGTTAATTTGCGTTACAGTAGTTTTCTGGCCGTGGTTGCCGCGTTGGGCGGCTTCCTGTTCGGCTACGATACGGCCGTGATTTCGGGCACCATTTCGCAGGTCGCCGCACAGTTTCACTTAGACGCCATCTCGAAAGGCTGGTATGTCGGCTGTGCACTGATAGGCTCCATCGTCGGCGTATCGATTGCCGGCCTGTTGAGCGACTTTTTCGGGCGGAAAAAAATCCTGCTCCTCGCCGCGGTGCTGTTTGCCGTGTCAGCTATCGGATGCGCCGTAAGCGCCGACATCCTGCAATTAGTCGTTTACCGCATCGTGGGCGGCATCGGCATCGGCGTTGTGTCGATTGTCTCGCCGCTGTACATTTCCGAAGTTTCGGCCGCACAATACCGCGGACGCATGGTCGCGCTTTACCAGCTGGCCATCACCATCGGCTTTCTGGGCGCCTATTTAGTCAATTTCGGTCTGCTGTCGTTCTCTACCGGCGGGGCGGCGGACATCACCGTGCCGACGCTCCATAAAATATTCGCCTCCGAAGTCTGGCGCAGCATGTTAGGCATGGCGATGGGGCCGGCGCTGCTGTTTTTTATTACCATTTTTTTCATTCCCGAAAGCCCGCGCTGGCTTATCCTGAAAAAGCGCGAACCGAAGGCGAAGCAAACGCTGATGCGCATATTCAGGACGGAAACCGCCGCCGGACGCGAACTCAACGCGACCCGCGACGCCGTAGCCGGCGAAACCAAATCGGAATGGCGCACGCTCCTTCGTCCGGGGATACTCAAAGCCATTCTGATAGGCTCGGCCATCGCCATTTTAGGCCAGTTCATGGGCGTGAACGCCGTGCTGTACTACGGGCCGGAAATATTTGAAAACAATGGCCTCTCGGGCGGCGACTCGCTGTTCTACCAAGTGATGGTCGGGCTGGCCAATATGATTGCTACCGTCATTGCCGTATTTATCATCGACCGTGTCGGGCGGAAAAACCTCATTTACTATGGCGTTACGGCGATGATTATCTTTTTAATCCTCACCTCCGCCTATTTCACATTCGCCGACGCGCTGGCCTTGCCCGGCATCCTGCTGCTCATATTCTTTATGGCCTACATTTTCAGTTGCGCCATATCCATCAGCGCGGTCATATTTGTGCTGCTGTCCGAAATGTACCCGACCAAAGTGCGCGGGATGGCCATGTCGGTTGCCGGCTTGTCGTTGTGGACAGGCACTTATTTAATAGGCCAGCTGACCCCCGTCCTGCTGGAAACCCTTACGCCGGCGGGCACGTTTATTTTATTTGCCGTTATGTGCATTCCCTACATGCTAATCATTTGGAAATTAGTTCCCGAAACAACCGGCAAGTCGCTCGAAGAGATCGAACGTTACTGGATGAAATAAGCCGTGTATTTTGATTAACTTTTACAGTTAATAAAAAACATGCCCGAAAGCCAATAATGACGCAGGATAGAAACGAAGGAAAAAAGCAGGAGAGACGAAAAAGGGGAAGAAAAGATGCAGAAAACCGCCGGCAAAAGGCGTACTAAAGGAGTAAGAACAAATGAATTATAAGCAAAAGACAGGGAGATGAATGAGGGTATGAATAGCTGTATTTTTTTAAAAATTATAAAATATAATACGCAGCTGTTAAAGCTGTTAAAAAAACGGAACGGAAAATTTAAACGGGACTGAAAAAAAAGTGCAAAAGAGTTAAGAAATGATTGGGTACCAACAAATAGAAGGACAAAAAAACGGGCTTTGCTTAACTGTAAAAGTTAATCAAATTCGGCGGGGCTTCCCTTGGTCGCATCTTGCTTTTACTTGTTCCGTTTTTGGGCTCCCGAAGATGAATTTAGGGAGCGCACAAAATGAATTAGGGAGCGCACAAAGTCATTTAGGGAGCGCACAAAATGAATTAGGGAGCGCACAAAATGAATTAGGGAGCGCACAAAATGAATTAGGGAGCGCACAAAATGAATTAGGGAACGCACAAAATGAATTAGGGAACGCACAAAATCATTTAGGGAGCTCCCCAAATCAATTAGGGAGCACCCCAAATCAATTAGGGAGCTCCCCAAATCAGTTTGGGTACACCCAAAAATACCTTAACAGTTCAACCGTTTAACCGGTTCAACAAGTAAACAAATAAACAAATCAATAAATAAATAATGATGGATTTAAAAAAGTTAGCAGATTTATACAAAGATGAATTATTGAACGGCGTACTGCCGTTCTGGTTGAAACATTCAATTGATACCGAATACGGCGGCTATTTCAGCTGCCTCGACCGCGACGGGTCGGTGTTCGATACCGATAAGTTTATTTGGCTGCAGGGGCGGCAGGTGTGGATGTTTTCGATGCTCTACAACAATATGGAGAAACGCCCCGAGTGGTTAGAGTGTGCTGTCGGCGGTGGCGAGTTTCTGAAAAAGCACGGGCATGACGGCCGGTATAACTGGTATTTTTCGTTAGACCGGCAGGGGCAGCCGTTAATCGAACCATACAATATTTTTTCCTATACATTTGCCACGATGGCCTTCGGCCAGTTGAGCCGCGCCACAGGCAGCAGCGAGTACGCCGAAATTGCCCTCCGCACCTTTAATAATATCCTTTCCAAAATGGACAACCCGAAAGGAAAGTGGAATAAGGCTTACCCCGACACCCGTCCGCTGAAAAACTTCGCGTTGCCGATGATCCTCTGCAACCTCGCGCTGGAAATCGAGCATCTGCTCGACCGGCAGATGCTGCAGTCGCTGATGGAGACCTGCATTCACGAAGTGCTGGAAGTCTTTTACCGGCCGGAGCTGGGTGGTATCAT
>JAISXF010000082.1 GCA_031270845.1 Prevotellaceae bacterium | reverse complement strand
CGGCTGCATGACTATACGTGGACACATTTCAAAGACCCGGAATACCCCGAATGGTTCGGCTACCTTAACCGTCGCGGCGAAGTGCTGCTGCCCCTGAAAGGCGGTAAATGGAAAGGCTGTTTCCATGTGCCGCGGGGACTGTATCAATGCTGGAAAACAATCGTTAATGGATGAAAACAACTAAACAGTTAAACAATTATAAACAATTCAACAAACCAACAAACCCAAAAAAAAATTACTAACCACTTTTCAATTATGAAAGTATTCAAAAAACCAAAAACAACGGGGAGACGGCTCGCATGGCGGGCGGGTCTTCTGGCAGGAATATTCCTGCTGGCCATTGGGGCGGCATCGTCGCTCTATGCGCAAACAAAGACGATAAGCGGAACGGTGATCGATGCCAAAGGCGTACCCGTTACCGGTGCTTCTATCGTGATTAAAGGAACTACGATGGTTACCCTCGCGGGAACCGACGGTCAGTTTACCATTCAGGCATCGCCCGAGGCGACGCTTGTGGTGTCGTTCGTCGGCTACCGGTCGCAGGAAATCGTGGTCGGGAACCAAACGGACATCCGTGTCCTGCTGGTCGAAGACACGAAAGTACTCGAAGAGGTGGTTGTCGTAGGCTACGGTACGCAACGCCGAACGCACCTCACCGGCGCCGTTTCGCAAATCGGCTCCAAAGAGCTGATGGCGGCGCCGATGCAGAATGTTTCAAACATGCTTACCGGGAAGATTTCGGGGCTCACCAGCATACAGCGGTCGGGTAGGCCCGGCGACGACGGCACGACACTGTACGTGCGCGGGCGGAACTCGTTCATCGGCGGTAATAGCCCGATGATTATTGTCGATGGCGTGCCGCGCGATATGGGTTACATCAACCCGAACGACATCGAAAGCGTGTCGGTACTGAAAGATGCCTCCGCCGCTATCTACGGCGTGCAGGGCGCTAACGGGGTAATCCTTATTACGACCAAATCGGGCGGCGAAGGGCCGGCGAGGATTTCTTACAATGGCGCTTACACCATTACGGACAATACCGCGATGCCCGAATTTTTAGATGCAAAGGACTACATGTACTGGCACAACAAAGCACGCACCATGGACGGCCTCACGCCCCTGTGGACGGCCGGAATCCAAAACAAAGTCCTGGCCAACGACCCGAACAGCATCTGGGGCGAAACCGACTGGTTAGACAAGGTGTTCAATCTCGGAAAGACGCAGCAGCATAATATCTCGGCGTCGGGCGGTACGGACAAAACGAAGTACTACACCAGCATCGGGATTATGGACCAGGAAGGCACGCTGAAAAACACCAGCTATACGCGCTACAACGTGCGTGCAAACCTCGACGTCCTCGTGGCAAAGAACCTGCGCTTCGTTGCCAACCTGGCAGGCCGCCGCGCCGACAGGGACTATCCGGGTACGGCTATCGGAAACCAGGCGGAGTTCGACCCTATCAGGCAAGCGATCAACACCATTCCTATTATTAAATCCGAATTTCAGGGATTGCCCACCGCATGGCATGGCGGGGTTTATAATATGAACGGCTACGCCGCCTTGACCGAATCGGGTTACAAGCGCCAAAGTTCCTGGGGCTTGGATTCCAATTTTAAATTAGAGTACGATTTTTCTGATTTGACAGACATCCTCAAAGGGCTGAAGGTTTCGGTCTTCGCAGCCTATAATTACAGCAATACAACTGCTGCCAACTACGACCGGTATTATGAACTCTATGCTGTGAATATGACGATGGATGAAAGCGTACTCGGCGCCAGCGGCGTCAGTACGGACGGCACATTCACCAAATCCGCTTCCTGGGGAGATAACTGGCTGTTCCGCCCGCAAATCGACTATTCGCGCGAATTCGGCAAGCACTATGTAGGAGCAATGCTGCTGTACGAAGCCAATAAAGGCTATTCAAACACCATGACCGGCCGTAAACAGGGCTACTACAGCGACGACCCCGTAGATCTGTCGCTGGGTTCGATATTCCCCAACGACCCGGTTAATGGCGTATTTCCGGTAACCGGTTCCTACGGCTACTCCGGGAGCGCCTCGTGGGTAGGGCGCGCCAATTATGTATATGACAAAAAATATTTGGTCGAAGTGGCCTTCCGGCGCGACGCCTCCTATGTCTTCGCCCCCGAAGTACGCTGGGGATTTTTCCCGTCGGCTTCCGTCGGCTGGGTGGTTTCGCAGGAAGAGTTCTTTGCCAAAGCGCTGCCTTTCGTAAATTTCCTCAAGCTGCGCGCCAGCTATGGACAGTCGGGAAGTACCAATTCCGTCGATGCCTTTTTGTATAATTCCAACTTCGGTCTTTCGGTCAATAGCATGACGCTCGGCGGGGCGCCCATTTCCCAATTCTATGTAGTGAACCCCTATATCTATCGCAACCTCACATGGGCAACCACTACCAGCTACAATATCGGGCTTGACGGTTCGCTCTGGGATAAAAAGCTGGGCTTTGAAATTGATGTATTTTATAAATTAACCGAAGGGATTTTGGAAAATCAAAGCGGGAACTATCCGCCCTCGCTGTCGGGTTATTTCCCGTCGAGGCGCAATTCGGGGGAAGTCGATAACCGGGGCTTTGAAATCACGCTGAAGCATGAAAACCGGATTAATTCCGACTGGCAATATGCCCTCAACGGCAGTTTCTCGTTTTCCCGAAACCGCGTGCTTAAGAAAGCCGTAACCGACAGCTATCCCAACTACCGCGGCGTCTTCGGCGATCCTACGTACGACACGCAGGGGTTCATCGCACTGGGGCTTTTCCAGTCGCAGGAGGAAATAGACAACTATCCTCAAGCGCCGTCGGGGAGTATCCGTCCGGGCGATATTAAATATAAGGATATAAACGGCGACGGTATCATCAGCGCTACGTACGACTACGTGAAGATGGGCTATGGCTCGGTACCCGAAATCAACTTTTCGCTCAACATGTCCGTATCGTGGAAAGGCTTTTATGCCACGTTGCTCTGGCAGGGCGTTACGAACTGCGACTATGAACTGTCGGGCGTCTATGATACGGGTGTTACCTCTTCTACGCCCTACACTAGTCCGTTTGCCGAATATGGCAATGCACCACGTTACCTTGTAGAAAACGCATGGACGCCGGAAAATCCGAATTCCGACTATCCGCGGTTGAGTACAATGGCCAGCGCTAACAATGCCTGGCGCTCGACCTGGTGGTTGGTCAATGGCGAGTATCTGCGGTTGAAGAACGCCAATATCGGCTACAACGTGCCGGAAAGCTTCTTGAAGAAAACGCCGTTCAGCGGCATCAATATCTATCTGGCGGGTACAAACCTGCTTACGTTTAGTCATTTTAAATATGTGGACCCGGAAAGTCCGTCGGTGAGCAGGGGGTATTACCCGCAACAGCAGACCTTCAGCCTGGGCCTTAATGTAACATTCTAATAACAGGAGGAACAGAAAATGAAAAAAATAATAGTATTAACAGGGGTGTTTGTATTAGGGTTAGCCCTGCTTTCCTGCAACAAGGAAGTATTAGAGTTGAACAACACCAGGGAAGTATCCGACCAGGCCATTTGGAGTACCGAAATGGCGGCGGAGATGTATATAACGGCATCCTACAAGGGATTTACCGACCTGTCGGCATTGGTTGACAGCCGGTCGAAGTATTATGACAGCTACTCGGACATCACGAAGTCCACCACGTGGGAGCTGTACAATCATCCTTACAACAAAACGTTGCTGGAGGGCAATATCCAAACCGGCGGCGCCGGCCCGTTCGAATGCTGGAGCGATGCGTACGGACGTATTCGCCGCGCCAACGTGCTGCTCGACGATATTACCCGCTACGGCGTGGACAAGTTCGGCGAAGACTGGTGCAACGTCCGCCGTGCCGAAGCGCGCTTTTGCCGTGCCTTCTCCTACTACCGGCTCATCCGGGTATATGGAGGCGTGGTAATCCGCACCGAAACATCGGGCATCAACGGCGGCGTGGACGACGGCGCGAACGAAGCCGACATCCACCGCGCACGCGCTACCGAAGCCGACAGCTGGAACTTTGTCATCAGCGAGCTTGAATGGGCTGCCGAACACTTGCCCGATGCCTGGCCGCCGGAATGGGAAGGCCGTGCTACGAAGAAAGCCGCCTACGGTATGATTTCCCGAATGGCGCTCTATGCCCAACAGTGGGAAAAAGCAGCCACCGCCGCAGAAAAGGTCAAAGAATTGGGCGGCGATCTCGCTTCCGACTATGCCAAAGTGTTTCAGGTTGACGGCGGGCAGGACAACTCGAAGGAACTGCTCTTTGTCCTCTACTTCCTGAAGAACACCATCACCCACCTGTACGACAAACGCCAGCGTCCCGTTGGAGACGAGGCCGTTCACGGCGTCGATGTCTATGCCGAACACGTACCTACGGCCGAACTGGCCGACCTCTACGAGTTCCGTGACGGCACGCCCTTTAGCTGGACGACCTACGCCGGTTTAGGTCATGCCGACCCTTACACCGACCGCGAACCCCGGTTCCATGCCACCATCCTCTATAACGGCGCACGCTGGGAAGAGCGGACTATCCAGACCTATGTCGGCGGAACCGACGGGTTTATTGCCTTTACGAAATCCGGCGGAACCGATGCGCATACCTGCACGGGCTATTACATGCGCAAGTATTTGCAGGAAAACTATACCGACTTTTCGACGCTGGATAGCTACCAGTACGACATCGTGCTGCGCTATGCCGAAGTGTTGCTCAACAAGGCCGAAGCCTATGCCGAATGGGATTACGGCGTGTACCGCACCCAGGCGCTCGCAGCCCTCAACGAAGTGCGTGCGCGGGTTAATCTGCCGCCGAAAACCGCTGCCGACGCCCCCAACAAAGACGCCTTTATGACGCTGCTGCGGAAAGAACGCTGTGTCGAACTGGCCGGCGAAGGATTCCGCTACTGGGACTTGCGCCGCTGGAAACAGGCCGTTAATGTCATCAACGGCAAAATGGCACACGGAGTACGCATTACAAACAACGCCGGGGTGCTTACTTACGAAACGGTTAATTGCGATGCCAGCACGCCGCGTATATTCCAGGAACGGTTCTACTACTATTCCCTGCCTGCGTCGGAAACGGTGAACAATACACTGTGCGAAAATAATCCTTATTGGTAAGATAAAAAAGATAAAAATGATGAAAAAAATAAAAATGATGAAAATGATGAAAACAATAAAGAAAACAGCGTTGCTGATAGGATGCCTTTTTATGGTTGTTTCCCTGTGGAACTGCGCAAAGGCCGATCCCGAATTTATACACCCGACGAACACCATCTCGCAAATGACTTGTCAGGCCGCGCATACCGCAGGCCAGTTCCTCGGTGACATATATGAATATAACAGCAACAGCGAACTGGTTACCGGCGCCTTTACCCAAGCCGATGTCGAAGGCGGATACGGGCTGATAGTATTTGCCATCCCGCTCTCGCAACAGAACGACATCGACTTAACGCGCGTTTACCTGAAGGCGACCGTTACCTGGGACGAAATCATCACTCCCTCGCTCTCCGGCAGGCACAATATCACCGGCGAGGGAATTATTATTACCGTTACTTCGGGCGTCGGCACTACGCGCCAGTACCGGATAAGAGGATCCTATGAATAATTACGAATTACGAATTACGAATTACGAATTACGGATTAAAAATTAAAAACTAAAAATTACAGATTAAAAATGAAAAAGATTACATTGATATCTTATGTACTTCTTGCCGGCTGCCTGCTACTGACAGGCGGCTGCAAGGATGACGCCTTGAACAGCGAAGCGGAAATCATCATTTCCTTCAAGGTAACCAACGAAGCAGGGAAGGTATATAATGGCGTTATCGGAAGCGACAATACCATTACCCTCAAAGTATCGCCCTACTTGGATGCCGCGGTGGAACTGGCCGCAGCCACGCCGTCGTTCTTCCTCTCGCGCGGTGCAACAGTAACACCCGACCCGTCGGAAGTGCAGGACTTCGCGCAGGCCGGCGGCGTGAAATACACCGTAACCGCCGAAGACGGCTCCACCAAACGCGAATATACCGTTACCTGGGGCATCTCCGACAAGCTCCCTGCCGGCTCCGGCTTTAGTTATGCCGAAATAGGTACGAAGAAGAGCTTCCCCGAACTTGGGTACCCGGGTATGGTTCAGGGCTACGATCACGGTTATTCTCCTATAGAATACGGCGACCTGATGATGTACCATGCCTATTGCGGCAATTATATCGTGCTGCTTTCACGCGCCTATGTGTTTGCCAACCCCGCTTCGCCGCATTGCATAAAAGTGGTGGATAAAACGACTCTCGCTTCGGCAGGCGTATCACTCAATTTAGGGTCGATTACCATCGCCAATCTGAAAATGATTTCCTCCGACTATAAAGGACACTGCGTTGGCGTCGTAGTGAGCGGCTCCTCGACGGAGTTTTTCTACTGGACAACGCCGACGGCAGCCCCTGTATCGGTAGGCAGTATCGGGGTCAATATGGCGCCGTTCTCAACAGAGAGCGACATGTCGAGTAACTTCCAGGTGGCCGGGGATATTACCGCAAACGCCTGGATTACGGCTTATGCCGCGCATAATCCGAACGGCGAACACTACCGCATCAAAGTAACCGGAGGCCAGCTGGCCTCCAATTATTCGACGGTGCGTACCGGCTATTCGTCCGGCGACTGTACGTGGTTCCAAATGATTTCTCCGCTCGATGATTCCGACTCCCCGAATTTCGTAATAGGCGATACCGAAGGGTCGGGCAATACGGCCAATAGCATTAAGGGATACGTCAATTCCTACGCCGGCTCTACCATTGCCGTCATGCCGGGACTGTGGCAAAATATATTGCAGGCATGGTGGGTCGGTACAGGGTTTGCCACGGCGCGTACCGGTGGCCATCGCCCTGTAGTGTCGGGAATGGTCATCAACGGTAAAAGCTATATCGCCGTGACGAGCGGCTCCGCATGGTGGCACGCCGCAGCGGTATTGGAATCCGACATGAAGACCCTGGCGCACGAAAATCTGAATATTACCGCCGGCTCCATATCTTGCGGATGGAGCTACGGCAGCTGGGCTGACTGGTACTGGGACGAAGAAGAGAGTGCCGGTTATCTCGCTTTCTGGTTCGGGCGCTTAGGCCTCTATACCTACAAGCTGACCTGCTATGAATAAACGGAGAACAGCACGGCTTGCGCCGGAGCCCGCGTCCCGTTTAAATGATAAAGAATTTTTTTACGTATGAACAAAAAAACATTTTTAGTATGTGTTGTTTCGTGTATTGTCTTTGCCGCCTGTGGCGGCAAAGACAACGGCACGGACAACGGGCAGACGCCCAACATCCCCATCGACCCGAACGATACCACCACCGTCGGCTATAAATCGGTACAGCTGTGGATCGACGCCCACGCCAATTTCTCCCGCTTCAACAACCGCGAGGCCATTACCTACTACATGGAGAAAATCAAGGAAACCGGCTTCAACGAACTCTATGTGGATGTGAAACCCGGCATCGGTCATGCTTTGTACGACAGCGATATTTTGCCGCCCCTCACCCGCTGGGGATCGGAAGAAGTAACGCGCGACTGGGACTATCTGACGGTGATGATCGAAGAAGCCGAAAAACTCGACATTCAGGTCATCGCCAGCATATCGACTCTCGGCTTCGGCTACACCCACGACCGCACGGGACTTATCTACGACGACCCCCGCTGGAACGGCAAAACACAGATGGAAATGATCGGCAACAACCCGAACAATATTGTCGATATGCGCGACCAGACCGGCGTCGATGCCGTCATGCTCAACCCCTGCCTCACGGAAGTGCAGACCTTCGTTATCTCCATCGTCGAAGAAATTGTAACCAAATACCCGAAGCTAAAAGGCATCTGCCTCGACTACTGTCGCTGGTACGGGGGAAATTACGGCTTCGGCGACGCCACCATCTCGGCCTTTGAAGCATACAGCGGTGAGCCGGTAACCAATAAAAACAATATCATTACGGCCACCGGAGGCATAGGGCCGCAGTATAACAAATGGATTGAATTTCGCACGCAAACCATCACCAATTTGATTACAAATATCCGCTCGGCTGCAAAAGCCATCCGCCCCGACATCGAATTTCACCTCTGGGCCTCGGCCGACTGGGGTTCGCGCTATAGCGTAGGGCAAAACTGGGCCAGTAAAAGATATACCCCTTCCGGGTATGTATATACCGCCACGTACAGCCAAACCGGCTTTGCCGACCAGATGGATGTATTCTCTTTAGGCTCCTATGCCGACCACGTGTGGAAATCGGAAAATCCCGGCTCCGTTTACACGGTAGAAAATTTTGTAACCACCTACGACCGCTATACAATGGGCGACTGCAAAGTGAACGGTTCCATCGGCTCATACGCTTACAGAGAGAATCGGACGACTATCTCCGACGCCGTCTATCTGTGCTTGAAAAACACCGACGGCCTGATGGTGTTCGATCTCTCGCACGTCATCAACTTCAGCCAGTGGGACGCCATCAAAACAGGTATCGGCAGAGTGATAAAATAATGGTTAATGGTTAATGGTTAATGGTTAATGGTTAATTATGGATCTCTGTTGTTGCGTTAATTTATTAAATGAAAATAATTAGAATAATTTATTTTAAATTATGAAAATAATTTCGGACAGGACAGAGCTTCCGTATCAAGATCCGGAACTTCCGTATCAAGGAACGGAACTTCCGTATCAAGGAACGGAACTTCCGTGCCAAGGAACGGAACTTCCGTATCAAGGAACGGAACTTCCGTGCCAAGGAACGGAACTTCCGTGCCAAGGAACGGAACTTCCGTGCCAAGGAACGGAACTTCCGTGCCAAGGAACGGAACTTCCGTGCCAAGATACGAAAGCAGGAAACCAGCCGCCCCAAAATGCGCGCTTCCGGCTTCAGAAGCGGGATTCCTTAAAGATTTTACTATGTTATTT
>JAISXF010000081.1 GCA_031270845.1 Prevotellaceae bacterium | reverse complement strand
AATTCTTCCCGTCGTTGTCGGGAGACTTTCCCCCTGTGGGGGAATTCTTCCCGTCGTTGTCGGGAGACTTTCCCCCTGTGGGGGAATTCTTCCCGTCGTTGTCGGGAGACTTTCCCCTGTCGGGGATGGCGACAGGCGTCACCGTTTCACTTTTATTCCATATAACACGGCGTACAGCACCGGTACGACCATCAGCGTGATGATGGTGCCGACCGTGAGGCCGCCCATGAATACGACGGCCAGCGAGCCGAAGAGCACGTCGGAGAGGAGCGGTATCATACCCACAATCGCGGTTGTGGCGGCCATGACTACCGGCCGGAAACGCGACGACGAGGCCATCAGCAGCGCATCCACCGGCGGCGTTCCGGCCCCGGTGAGGCGCATTACCTCTTCGAGCAGCACGATGCCGTTGCGCACCATCATCCCTATTAATCCTAACGAGGCGACAATGGCGACAAACCCGAACTCCTTCCCACTCACCAGCAGTCCCCCCACAATGCCGATAGCCGCCAGGGGAATGCAAAGGAATATGACGAGCGGCTTGCGGAAGTCCTTAAAGAGCATGACAAGAATGACGAAGATGAGGATAATCGACACCGGCACGCCGGCGAAGAGGTATCGCGTCGATTCGGCTTTAGCCTGCGCTTCGCCGCGCCACAACCGCTCGTAGCCTGCGGGCAGTGCAATTTGTTCGACCGCCTCGCGGATGGCTCCACGCGCCTGTGCGGGGGTATATCCGAACATGTTATTGCATTGTGCGCAAATAGCGCGCCGGCCTTCGTCGCGCCGGACAACGGGGTCTTCCCACCGCAGCGTCAGGCTGTCGCCGACGGCGCTCAGGAGCGCCGGCCGGAGGATCCCGGCAACAACCGCCGAGAGGTCATGGCTGCCGGAGATGAGGGCGGTCAGAAGCGCATCCCGGTCGTCTGCTTCGAGCGATGGCATGGCGGTAAACAAAGGGATGTTCGACAACTCGGCGGGCGGGCGGCCGAGCATATCGGTGGCGCGCAGCAGCAGGGGCGCGGTGGTGGCGCCGTGACGGTACGCGCCGACGGGGATGCCGTCGGTGGCGGCAAGCAGCGACAGCGCCATGTCGTTGCGCGTAACACCGGCACGGCGCAGCTCCGCCTGACTGCCTGCTACCGTCAGCGCCGGCGCCGGCGGTTCCCAGTTGTTGGTTACGAGCATCACCGACGGTTCGCTGCGCATGATGGCTTCTGCCTGCGCCGCCAGGTCCTTAAGCACCGCCGGGTCGGGGCCCCGGAACAGCACTTCTATCGGGAAGGGCTTATACATCAGATTGTATTTCTTAATCCGGACGTATGCCTGCGGGTAGCGCTCCGAGAGTTCCTTCTGCAACGCGGGGAGCGCCTGCTGCAAGGCGCCGGGGGAGATGAAATCGACAATCAGCTCGCCATAGGCCAGCGACGGCTCGGCAAACGACCGGACAAGGTTATAACGGAACGGAGTACCGCCGTAGCTCGATGTAACATGCTGCACATCGCTGCGCGCGAGCAGCTGCGCTTCCATTTGCCGAAGGTCGGCCTTCACGCGGTTGTTGTGCGTGCCGTCCGGCATTTTATATTCAATATATGCCTGCTCGTACGTGAAGTCGGGGAAAAAGCCCTGCCGCACGAAGCGGAAACCAAAGGCGCTCAGCGCAAGCAACACGGCGACGGCCGCCAGGGTCGAAAGCCGGTGCGAGAGCATGAAATAAAGTATCCGGCGCAGGCCGGTATGGAACTTCCCGTCGAAGAGCGCGGCTTCGCTGTGCGCCGGCTTCGGCGTTCGCAGGAAGAGGTCGGCCTGTATCGGCGCCAGCGTAACGGATAATATCCAGCTGATGGCAAGGGATACGGCCAGGACAATGAACATATCGCGGACATAGACCCCCGCCATGTCGGGCGAAAGAAATATGGGCAGGAAGGCGAGAATGGCTATCAGCGTAGCGCCAAGCAAAGGCATGGCCGTGCGGCGGGCGGTGCCGGTCAGATACTGCTGCCGCGGGATGCCGCGCCGGCGATCTACCAGAATGCCGTCGATGACCACCACCGCATCATCGACAAGCATGCCCAGCGCCAGTACCAATGCACCCAGCGAGACACGCTGTAACGTGCCGTCGCACAGATTGAGGACAATAAAGGAGCCGAAGACGATGACCAATAAGTTCGTTCCCAGAATCACACCGCTGCGGAAACCCATCGTAAGCATCAGGACGAAGACGACAATAAGCACCGCCTCGAGCAGGTTCCGCAGGAAGACGTAGATGGCGTCGTTCACGCGGTCGGACTGGAAAAAGACCTTGTGATAGTCGATGCCCAGCGGGAGGCTTCCCGACTGCTCAAGCGCCGCGAGCCGCTTTTCGACGGCCTTGCCTACTTTGGTAATATCGTGCCCGGGCGCCATCGACACCGCCAGCCCGATGGCATCGTGCCCGTCGTAGCGCATACTTTGGCGCGCCGGCTCGACAATGCCGTAGCGGACGGTGGCTATGTCGCGCAGGCGGAGCTGGTCGCCCTCGTGCCCTTTGACCAACAGGTTTTCGATGTCTTCGATGCGGCTGTAACGGTCGGTTACGGCGAGCCGTATCCGGTTATTCCCGCTTTGAAAATAACCCGGATACACCATCCGGTTCTGGCTGCCGACAGTCTGTACCAGTTCATAGAAGTGCACGCCTAAGAGCGCGAGCCGGTCCTGCCGGATGTCGATGTATATACACGGTTTCTGCTCGCCGCAGGTGGCGACCTTGCCTACACCGTCGAGGGTCTGCAAGTCCTGTTTTACGGATTCGACGTAATCATTAAATTCATCGTCCGAAAAGCCGTCTTCGGTAAAGACATAGAAGAGGCCATAGACGTCGCCGAAGTCGTCGATCACTAATGGCGCCTGGGCTTCGGGCGGCAGGGCCGCGATGGCATCGCCGACTTTGCGTCGCAGGATATCCCAGTGTTGCTGGATTTCCTTTTCGGGCAGTGTTACATCGAGCGTTACCTGAATAATCGACACATCGCGCGCCGATTTGGATTCGACAGCGCCCAGTCCGGTCATCGAGCGGATGGCTTTCTCAAGCGGGTCGGTAACATGCTGCTCCACCTCATACGCCGATGCGCCGGGATATACCGTTACCACCTGTGCTATCCGCACAATCAGTTCGGGGTCTTCCATCTTGCCCATAGCGAAGAAGGCAAAGGCGCCGCCCGCTACAAGCGTAACGACCAGGAAGCCGACCAGCAGGCGGTTCTTTAGGGCTAATTCGGCGAGGTTCATTCCCACAGCCCTCCTGCATTCGTTGCGCTCACAGCGGGCAGCGGCCTGACGGTCATCCCGTCTTTAATCGCGTGTACGCCGGCGACGACTATCAGCTCCCCGGCCTTGAGGCCGCCGGTTACGGCGATGCGGCCGTCGCTGCGCAAGGCCCCGACAATCACCGGCCGTGCCGTCAGCGGGCAATCGGCCGCAACGAATACCCAGACGCAGGGCTGCCCGTTGCGCTCGAAAAGCGCCTCAATGGGGATTTCGCATACCGTGTCCTGCGCCGGCCGGAAGCGGACGGTTACTTCGGCGCTCATGCCGGCGGCCAGCGGTACGCCCCGTGTGTCGCTTACGCGGAAGACTGCGCGGTACGACTGGCCGGCATTGCCTTTGGGTGCGAGTTCGGTCAGTGTCAGCGGGAGCGACAGCCCGGCATGGGTCGATACGGCGGCGTCGAAGCCGGCAAAGTCGTGCCGGCGGGCATAGTCGCGTGCCGACAGGTTGGTTTCGACTTGCCATCCGCCCTTGCCAATGAGGGCAATCACGGGCGCTCCGGCCCCGACAACCTCGCCTTCCCGGCGTATCTTCGCCCGGATATAGCCGTCGAACGGGGCGGAGAGGCGGGTGTCTGCCAGCCGGTTTTTATCGTTGTTGTATTTGGCGGTGATTTGCTCCAGCCCATAGACGGCCTTTTCGTATTCGCTTTTGGTAGCGCTGCCGCGCCGGTAAAGCTCCATCACCCGCTCTGCCGCGGCTTTTACCTGGTTGTATTCGGCTTCGGTGGCCGCCAGTTGCACGCGATAGTCGCGCGCGTCCAATTCGGCAATCACCGTCCCTTTACCGACCGGAGCGCCTTCGGCATGGGGCAGCCGGGCAATTGTCCCCGCGACACGGAAGGCGAGGGTTGCTTCGGCCTCCGTCTGCACTTTCGCCGGATATACGGCCGACTGTTCTCCTCCTCTCGCCCGCACGGTATCAATTTTGGCTGTCCGCACCACTGCCTCCGCCGGCCGCCGGTTCCTCCCGCACGAGGCGAATGTGATTAATGTAACGAATGTGATTACTGTGATGATGTATTTCATGTGCTGATATAATTAATGTTTGATGCGTTGTTGCTGTAGTTCATAGTTCATAGTTCATAGTTCATAGTTCATAGTTCATAGTTCATAGTTGATGCCGGAGCGGGTCACTTAAAATCCTTCGCCGTCAGGGGGACGTCCGGCTGAAACTGCCAGCAGGTGTTTTTAAAGACCAGCCCGTCGAATATATCGGTCGGGACGCCGGCGGGCGGGTAGCCGGGCGCTACCTGCTGCAACTGCATCCGCTGGTAAACAATCATCTTTTTGCGGGGTAAATAGCGGAGGAAAAACGGAGAGGCGGCGCTGTATTCGAGCAGTACGCGACCGGCTTTCCATTGCCCGTTGTCGAACAGGGGCGTGCCGAAGAGGGGCGTTCCCGCGCTGTCGAAAGAGAGGGCTTCGAGGAGTTTGCGGTGCGTGATGCCGGTATGGAAATCGTATCCTAACAGGGTATAGTGGGTTTGTTGGCCGGCCTTGTGCTGCAACAGGTCGTAGTACAGGGCGCCGAACCAGCGTCCCTGCTCGAGCAGGGCGGTCTCCGGCGGGGCGGCGAGGGAATCTTTTACGTCGCGCAGCACGGTGGTATGCAGCTTCTCGCCGGCACGGAACTGTACGATGCCGTAATAGATATGCCGTGCGGGCGAGAGCGGCAGGTTCCACGTAACGATACGGACTTTCCGGTCTTTCGAGGTCAGGATGCCGAGGTGGGGGATGCTGTCGAACGTGCGGTTCATGGTGGCGTCCTGTCGGAGGGCGTTTTCCAGCGCTGCGGCGAAGGCGTTCATGGCGGCGATCTTCCGCGTGCTGTCGGGTTCGGCGACGACGGTTCGCATGAGGGAGTCTAAGGCTGGCGCCGGGGTGTCGGGCGGGGCAGTCATCCCCGACAGGGGAATATACAACCACAGGCACAGTATCAGGCAGGACAGCGGCGGTAATCGGCGCGGGTGTTTCGTGGCTTTCATGTCCGGCAGGCGTTTGTTATGCGGGTTAGCACGTCGCAGATGGTACGGCAGGCATCGCTGATTTCTTCGTGCGAGATAATCAGCGGCGGGGCGATGCGGAAGGCCGTATCGCAGAACAGGAACCATTCGGTAATGATGCCCTGTTGGAGGAGCGCGGCGACGGCTGGCCGGAGCATTGCGGCGTCGGCGAGTTCGGCGGCCAGCATCAATCCTTCGCCGCGGATTTCGCGGATGGCGGGGTGTTGCAGCAGGCGGCGGAATAAGGCGGCTTTGCCTTCTACTTCGGAGAGCCGGTTTTCGTCGTGCAATACCTGCCAGGCAGCCAGCGCGGCGGCACACGATACGGGATGCCCGCCGAAGGTTGTAATATGCCCCAGCGCCGGTCGGCTTTGCAGGGTTTCCATTATACTGCGCGAGGCGACAAAGGCGCCGAGGGGCATTCCGCCGCCCATTGCTTTGGCGAGGGTTATAATATCGGGCGTTACGCCGTAGCGTATGGCGGCAAACCAGGCGCCGGTGCGCCCGAATCCGGTTTGCACCTCGTCGAATGCCAGCAATGCTCCGGTATCCCGGCAACGCGCCTGTAATGCCTGCAGGAATCCGGCTGCGGGAAGCCGCACGCCGGCTTCGCCCTGTATGGGTTCGACCAGCACGCAGGCGGTTCGTTCGGTAATCTGCGGCAGGTCGTCGAAGGCATTGAAGGTAAGGTATCGGATGTCGGGCAGGAGCGGACGGAAGGCATTTCGCAGTTCCTCGTTGCCGGTAGCGCTCAGTGCGCCGTGCGTTCCGCCGTGATAGGCGTTCCGGAAGGCAACGATTTCGGTGCGCCCCGTGTAGCGTTTTGCGAGCTTCAGGGCGCCCTCGTTGGCTTCGGCGCCGGAGTTTACAAAATATACGCAATCGAGCGGCGCCGGCAGTACCGACGCCAGCGCCTGCGCAAAGAGCACCTGCGGCGACTGGATATATTCGCCGTACACCATCAGGTGCATGTAGCGTGCCGCCTGCGCCTGCACCGCCGCCACTACCTTCGGGTGGCAGTGCCCGACGTTGCTCACGGCGACGCCGGCAATCAAGTCCGTATATCGCCGTCCGGCGCGGTCGTAGATATAAATTCCTTCGGCGCGGTCGGCCTCAATGCCGATAGGATTTGGCGAGGTTTGCGCAATATGCTGTAAGAAAAGGGGACGTTGAGTCATCGGGGGGTTGTTCTAAATTACGGGATTAATCAGCAATCGTTATTTTTCAGCCATTCTGCGAGCAGGTTGGTGCAGGCATCTTCCAAGATGTCGAGCACATGGTCGAAGTCCGCGCTGCTTCCGTTATAGGGGTCTGGCACGAGGGCGACCTTATGGCGGCGGCAGTAGTCGGCTATCCGCACGACCTTTTGCATGGTGTTCACGTCGGGCGCAAGTCGGCAGACATCGTTGTAATTCGCGTCGTCCATCACCAGTATTTTATCGAAGAGTCCGAAATCGCTGCAGCGCACCGGCCGGGCAATGTGCGCGAGGCTGTACCCCCTGCGCTTAGCGGCGGCTTTCATGCGCAAATCCGGCATTTGGCCGCTGTTTCCGGCATAGGTGCATGCCGAATCGATTTCAAAACACGCGGCCAGTCCCCGCTGTGTAACCATGGCTCGGAATATGCTTTCGGCTGCCGGCGACCGGCAAATATTTCCGAGGCATACAAAAAGGATGTAGTATTTTTCTGTTTCCATTACATTGTTTTTACACATCAAAAGTATAAAAACTTTTTGAATTACGCATTACGGCATCCGGCTATCGCCGGATGAATTACGAATTACGGCATCCGGCGATAGCCGGATGAATTACGAATTACGAATTACGAATTACGAACGCAGGGGGAACCCGTAATTCGTAATTCGTAATTCGTAATTAAAAAGGCGTAGCCGTAATTCGTAATTCGTAATTCGTAATTAAAAAGACGTAGCCGTAATTCGTAATTCGTAATTCGTAATTAAAAAGGCGTAGCCGTAATTCGTAATTCGTAATTCGTAATTAAAAAAACCCTATCTTTGCGGTAAAATTAGGAAGAAGATGCTACGGCCGTTATATTTAAAGGAGAACGATGCGATTGCGCTTGTTGCGCCGGCGGGGAAAATTGATGCCGGCGTAATCGACAACGCCGTCGCACAAATCCGGCATTGGGGGTTTCGGGCAAAAGTCGGTGACCACGCGACGGCTTCTTATGCGGGCTTTGCAGGTACCGACGAGCAACGGCGCAGCGACCTGCAGGCCGCCATCGACGACCCGGACACAGCAGCCATACTGTGCGCCCGCGGCGGATACGGCTGCTCCCGGATTATAGACACCATCGATTTTTCGCCGCTGCTGACGAGTCCCAAATGGCTTGTCGGGTTCAGCGACATCACCGTCCTCCACGCACGCCTGCAGCGGATAGGGCTGCAAAGTATCCACGGCGCCATGCCGAAAACCTTCCCTCCGGCGCCCGGCGACGACGACAGCCTCCGGTCGCTGCACGAGGCGCTGACGGGCGCTTTGACGGGTTACTCCATACCGCCGCAGCCGTTGAACCATGCGGGAAAGGCGCGTGGTATCCTGCGGGGCGGCAACCTTTCGCTGCTGGTCAATCTCGCCGCTACGCCCGACGATATTGTGCCGAATAATACCATTTTATTTATGGAAGATACGGACGAACACACCTATGCGCTCGACCGGATGATGACCAACCTGCACCGCAGCGGGAAGCTGCGCAGAGTCGCCGGCGTGGTGGCGGGGCAGTTTACGATGATAAAAAGAGATGCCATTATGCCCCGTCAAAAGGATACCTGCACGCTGCTGTCGCACTATCTGAAGCGGTTGGATGTGCCGGTTTGCTACGGTTTTCCGGCCGGCCACGGCGAGCCGAATCTTTCCCTGTATTTAGGACGTGAAGCCGTGCTCGAAGTACCCGACAAAGACACAGCCAACTCCCCCGCACAACTCTATTATGTGTAGCTCCCGGTCGAATGCCCTCTCCCGTCTGCAACGCCTGTGCAGCCGCAGCGAAAAATGCGTGGCCGACATCCGGCGCAAACTTGTCGAATGGAACATCCCGGCACACGAAGCCGAGACCCTCATCGGGCAATTAGAGGCGCAGGGATTTATCGACGAAGTACGCTATGCGCAGGCTTTTGTGCGCGACAAAAGCCGGCTGGCGCACTGGGGCGCGGTCAAAATCAGGGCGGCGTTGCAGGCAAAAAGAATCCCCGCCGCGGTGATTGCCCAAGCCCTGCAGGAAATCGACGGCCAGCAGTCGCTCGATACATTAATCCTTTTATTACAACGAAAGAACGCCACCCTGAAAGCCGCCACCGTTGCCGAACGGTACATCAAACTCCGGCGTTTCGCCCTCGGCAAAGGCTACGAACCGGCGACGGTAGCCGCCGCAATAGCCTTTTTAATTACGAATGACGAATGACGAATGAACATAGACTTTTAGACAATAGGCGTAAGACAGCAGGGGCGAACCGATGTGTTCGCCCTTTTTTTGTTCGTTGAGCGTTGAACGTTGGCTTACGCCAAATGAATTACGAATTACGAATTACGAATTACGAATTTTTAATTACTAATAACGAGTCAAGGTTCTTTAATTACAAAACACCCTACCCGTCTCCTCTCTCGCACGCTGCGAGACTCCGACGTCCATAGGACGTTGCTCTCTCGCAAGCTGCGAGGCTCCGACGTCCATAGGACGTTGCTCTCTCGCAAGCTGCGAGACTCCGACGTCCATAGGACGTTGCTCTCTCGCAAGCTGCGAGACTCCGACGTCCATAGGACGTCGCTCTCTCGCACGGCTTTTTATAGACTTTGAGACAATAGACAATAGACACAAGAACATAGACGTATAGACAATAGACAATAGACAATAGACAAAAAAAGGGTGAACCGATGTGTTCACCCTTTTTGTCTTTACGTCTATGTTCTTGTGTCTATTGTCTATTGTCTATTGTCTATTGTCTATACGTCTATGTTCTTGTATCTATTGTCTCAAACGGCTATCGGCGCTTTAATGGGGGGGTAAGGGAGGTAGTTTTCCAGCGTAAAATCGTCGTAGCGGAAATCAAACAGCGAGGTTATGGCGGGATTGATACGCATCGACGGCAGCGCGCGCGGCGTGCGGCTTAGCTGCAGGGCTACGGCATCGGCATGATTAACGTAAATATGCGCATCGCCGAGCGTATGGATAAAATCGCCGGGCAGCAGGCCGCACACCTGCGCTATCATCGTCGTAAGCAGGGCATACGACGCGATGTTGAACGGGAGGCCTAAAAACACATCGGCGCTGCGCTGGTAGAGCTGGCACGACAACCGTCCGGCGGACACATAAAACTGGAAGAGGACATGGCACGGCGGCAGGGCCATGGCCGGCAAATCGCCGACATTCCATGCGCTGACAATATGCCGGCGGGAGTTGGGGTCGGTTTGTATCGTATGGATAACTTCCGCGAGCTGGTCGATGCGGCGTCCGTCGCCGGCCGGCCATGAGCGCCACTGGTAGCCGTAGATATGGCCTAAATCGCCGTTTTTGTCGGCCCACTCGTCCCAGATAGTAACGTCATTTTCGTGGAGGTAGCCGATATTGGTATCACCCCGCAGGAACCACAGCAGTTCGTAGATAATCGATTTGAGGTGTACTTTTTTGGTCGTCAGCAGCGGGAAGCCGTCCTGCAGACGAAACCGCATCTGGTAGCCGAACACGCTGAGGGTGCCTGTGCCTGTCCGGTCGGGCTTGCGGACGCCGTGCGCCATGATGTGCTGTACCAAATCAAGGTATGCTTTCATATTAATATTGAATATTGATGACTATTGCTGGCTGCTACCGTTGACCGCCACGGGGATATTTGGCCGCAGCTGCATCAGACCGGAGACGACAACCGTGTCGCCGGCGGATAGTCCCGAAAGAACTTCGACCATGCGTTCCGAACGGTCGCCGGTTTCGACGGGCGTAGCCACGGCGCGGCCATTGTGTACGGTCCATACGCTGACGCCGCTGATGTCGGGCACGATGGCTTCGGTAGGCACCTGCAGGGCGTTCCCCGATTCGCTGGTGATGAGTGTAACGGCCGCCGACATGCCGGGCAGCAGCAGTCCACGGCTGTTGTCGTACCGCGCACGGATGGAAATCGTGCGTGTACGTTCATTCAGGCGCGGTTCGACGGCATAGACCAGCGCCCGGAAATCCTGCATGAACCCTTCGGTGCGGAAAACGACGTTCTTCGACAGGAAGGACGTTGCAATATGCCGTTCGGAGATTGAAAATTCGACAATGAGGGATGATTTATCGACCAGCCGCGCCACTTTCGAGCCGGGCTGCATGTAGCTGCCTTCGCTCACGTAGCGGAACCCGATGATGCCGTCGAACGGCGCACGGAGTTCCGTTTTGTCGATACGGACTTTCAGCAGCCGGATGTCGGCGACAATCATGTTATGGTCGGTTTCCAGCTGGTCGTAGGCTTCGCGACTGATGGCTTCTTTGGTGAGCAGGATTTTCTGCCGTTCGAGTTTCTCGGCCAGCAGTTTTTCCTGAAATTCGGCGCGCACCAATTGCGCCTGCAGGTCTTCGTCGTTGATTTTAATCAGCAGGTCTCCCTTTTTGACGGCGCTGCCTTCGCCGAAAAAGATTTTGGTTACCTTCCCGGCCACTTCGGTTGTCAGTTCGACCTCTTCGCTCGGCGCGAGCGAGCCGGAGGCATGGATGCCGCTTGAGATATACGACGGTTCGGTAACATAAACGCTCACCGGAATCACGTTCCCGGCGGTACTTCGGGCGACTGGGGGCGTTGCCGGCGCGGGCGATTCGGGGTTAATGGCCGGTCGGTTAAACCAGCGGGGAATAAAAAACGCCAGCAGGATAACGACCGTTATTCCCACCGCTAATAGCATACGATTCCGCCTCTTCATAGAGATTAATGGCTAATGGTTAATATTAAATAAAAGGATTATTGCGGCGTTCCTCGCCGATGGTGGTCTCGGGACCATGGCCGGGATACACGGCAACGCCGTCGGGCAGGGTCATAAGTTTGGTATGGATGCTGTCGAGCAGGGCATCGTAATCTCCGCCGGGGAGGTCGGTACGGCCGATGCTGCCGGCGAAGAGCGTATCGCCGGAGAGCACAAAGCCGGCCTCGGGCGCATAAAGACAAATGCCGCCGGGGGTATGGCCGGGCGTGTGCAGCGCCTGCAGCTGTGCGTGGCCGAAGCATACCGGCCGGTCTTCGGTTAACAGTATGGTGGCTTCCGGCGGTTGCTCTGCCTGAAAGCCGAACAGCGCCGCCTGCTGCGCTGTTTTGGTCAGCAGCGGCCCGTCGGCGGCGTGAATAGCGCTGGGGATAGCGTAGGTTCGGGTTACAAACAGGTTGCCCAGCACATGGTCGAAGTGGCCGTGCGTATTGACGGCGAGGACGGGCACAAGCGCATTGTCGGCAATGAACTTGCGCAGGCGCTGCTGCTCGCCGGCCGACTCGCAGCCGGGGTCAACAATGAGGCATTCGCGCGTCGCGTCCCAGAGCAGGTAGGTACATACGCGCAGCTCGTTAAAATAAAAAGTCTTTATCTGTATCATAGTATCGTTATTTATTTAAAATTATAGCGGCGCTCCGGTATTTTTGCCTTCCAGCATGGGAACAAACCGGTAGCTGCCGTGTTCGGTAACGCGGAGCGTGTTATCCGCGCGGCGTTCGACGACGGTCATTGTCTGTCTGTCGTTGCCGACCGGTATCACCATCCGTCCTCCGACGGCTAACTGCGATGTCAGGGCGGGGGGGATTTCCGGTGCGCCGCAGGTAACGATAATACGGTCGAACGGCGCCAACAGCGGTTTGCCCGCGTAGCCGTCGCCGTAGGAGAAGATGGCTTCCAGACCTAATGCCAGAAACGTCCGCTGTGCCTGCAGGTATAATTCCTTTTGCCGTTCGACAGTATATACCAGCGCCCCCATCGTAACGAGCACCGCCGCCTGATACCCGCAGCCCGTGCCTATTTCGAGTGTCTTGTCCCACTTGCGCACTTGCAGCAGGTGGGTTTGCATGGCGACGGTATAGGGTTGCGAGATGGTCTGCCCGGCCGCGATAGACAACGGCTTATTGCTGTATGCAAACGGAGCGAGCGCCGGTTCGACAAACAGATGTCGCGGCACGTCGGCCATGGCTGCGAGCACGCGCTCATCGAACGGATACAGCCTGCGCAGCTCGTCGATCATCTTTTTCCGTTGGCCTTTATGGATTAATTTATCCTGCATCGCTCACGGTTACGCCGAAGAGTTGAAAATACAGCCATTCAAAACTGCCGTCCTCATATAATTTTACCAATTGCTCGACGTCACGGTCTTCGCCGTACTTGTCATAAGGTTTTTTCAGGCTCGCGCCGAAGAATTTCGCAATCCCCTGCCAGAAAAAGGCCGTAAAACCGCCCTTCAAGTCCTTAATAACATAATAGGAGGTCTGCCCGACCTCGCGGTCGATGAGTTTTAACAGCAGCTTACCCTGCGAGAAGCTCAGCTTGCGCAGCGGCTTTTCAAATTCCGAGAACAGTTCTTTTTCATACCGGTCGATAACCGCATCGCGTTCCTTTTTTGTGGTCAGCGACGCTAATTCCGCTTCCATCATATCGGTTTTTTGTTTCGCGAGCAGGGCATAGGGATAGACCTTGCGGAAATTATACACTAACCGCCGGTATTGATTCCACTGCTTCGTGCCGGCTTTGGTTTTGGGCGTCGCAAAAACGAATGCCGGAGGCAAAGATAAACGATACAGCGTATCGCCATGCTCAACCACCGGCGGCAACGTATAAACGACCTGCGCGGCAGCCTCACCGCCCAGCGCCGTTATCCCAAAAAACAAACCGATAAAGAGAACCCGCCTCATAATTATTCCTCGCCCGACATTCGCTGCCGCCTATCCCCGCGCCGCCTCCATCTCGTCGGCGCTCAGCGGCAGGGCCGGGCCTAAGCGACGGGCGCCGGCGGCGGTAATAAGATAATCTTCTTCATTGCGGATACCGCCGAAGTTCCGGTATTCATCCACCGCGCCGTAATTAATGAACGCATCGAGATGTTTTTCGGCGCGCCACCGGTCGATGAGTTCGGGAATAAAATAAATCCCCGGCTCGATGGTATGCACATACCCGGCTTCGAGCGTCCGAGCCAGCCGCAGCGACCGGAGACCGAACTGCGTGCTGCGCGGCGTGTCGTCGTAACCGACCCATTGCTCGCCGAGGTTTTCCATATCATGCACATCGAGACCCATCATGTGCCCCAGCCCGTGCACAAAGAAGAGCGCATAAGCCCCGGCCGCAACCGCCTCATCGGTATCGCCGCGCATGAGGCCGATAGCCTTCAGGCCCTCGACCATGGTGCGGGCGGCTGTCAGATGCACCTCGCGAAACGCCACGCCGGGGCGCAGGGCGGCAACCGCCGCGCGGTGCATCTCATACCGAATGTTATAAATCGTCCGCTGACGGCCGGTAAAGGTTTTATCGACGGGGAATGTCGAAGAAAGATCGCCGGCATAGTGCATGGCATTTTCGGCGCCGGCATCAATAAGCATCAACCGGCCGCTTTCGAGCGTATGACTGTGGTCGTGATTATGCAAAATCTGACCGTTAACGGTAGCGATAATCGGAAACGAGAGGCCGCTGCCTTCGCGCAGGGCGATTTCGTACATCGCGGCCGCAATCTCCGATTCCTTCATCCCCGGCCGCGCCATCGCGATAGCTCTCCGGTGCATCGCAGCCGAAATCGCCACCGCCTCTTCTATCTGTTCGATTTCCTCATCCGATTTCCGATTCCGCTGACCGACCACCGCCTTGATCATCTCGACGGATGCCGTTTCCGCCTGCTTCGCGGGCGCGATGCCAAGCCAGTCGAGCAGTTTGAGCCGGTGCTCGGCGCGGTACGGAGGCAGAAAATGAATTGTCCGACCGGCCTTCGCCGCCTCCCGCAGGTAGCCTTTCAGGGTCTCGGAGGGCACGACGCTGTACACGCCGGCCTGTTCGCTCCGGTGACGCAGCGACGGCTGGGCGCCCATCCAGACGATGTCATCGAGCGTAAGCTCATCGCCAAAAATCACTTCCCGCCCCGCATCAATATCGATGACGGCGGCCAGACCGGCATAGTCGAGGCCGAAATAATACAGGAATGTCGAATCCTGCCGGAACGGACCGGCATTATCGGCATAGTTCATCGGGCTTTCGTCGTTGCCCGTGAACAGCAACACGCCCTTTCCGACGGCCTCGCGCAACGCGGCGCGGCGGCGAATATACGTATCAGGTGAAAACATAATTACAGTAGTTTTTATTGCCCGCAAAGGTACGATTTTTTTTAAAAGAAGGATGAAGGAGGAAGTATGAAGTATGAAGTATGAAGTATGAACGATGAACGATGAAGGATGAAGGATGAAGGATGAATTATGAACGATGAAGTATGAAGGATGAATTATGAACGATGAACGATAAATGACGTATAATGAGCGACGCGCCGAGTTCGGAACTCCTTTCTTGGAGTTAATAACTCCAAACTTGGAGTTAAAAACCCCGCGCGCCGTGTACCCAACGCGCCGCGCCGAGTTCCGAACTCGGCACGCGGAGTTCCGAACTCGGAATTTGGAGTTCCGAACTCGGCACGCGGAGTTCCGAACTCGGCACGCGGAGTTCCGAACTCGGAATTTGGAGTTCCGAACTCGGAATTTGGAGTTCCGAACTCGGAATTTGGTGTTCGGAACTCGGAATTTGGAGTTCCGAACTCGGAATTTGGTGTTCGGAACTCGGAATTTGGAGTTCGGAACTCGGAATTTGGGGTTCCGAACTCGGAATTTGGTGTTCGGAACTCGGAATTTGGAGTTCGGAACTCGGAATTTGGTGTTCGGAACTCGGAATTTGGTGTTCGGAACTCGGCGCGCGAGGCTTTTAACTCGGAGTTTGGAGTTATTATGTTCAATTTTGGAGTTCGTAGCTCGGCACGCCGCTCTAAAAACGCGGCGCGCGGGATTAAAAACCCCGCGCGCCACACGCGCAACACCGCACGCCGCCGTCATAAAATAAAAAAACCGCCCGAAGGCGGCTCTTTTATTCGTTACAGATTGTTTTTATCTTTTCCTTTCTATAACTGACAGATTTTTTTTCTGCATAATGCTATTACTATTTACAGAAAAATTTTGCTTTACCTGTGCCGGAGCATATGCCGGAGCAGGTACCGGCGGAGCACCGGACGGCGTGTGTTCTAATTTTACTTGTGTGACCTGTAATGCAAATTGATCCGTACAGTCAAAATGAGCTATACCCATGAAAATCGGCAACCCGTTATAGGACGAGGGAATATTCAGTGTTTGCGTATATGGATCTTCATTTGTTAATGTATGCGTATGCAATACTGTCGCACTACGTAATATAGGAATGAGATCTGCTATAGTTGTTATGCCGCTTACTTGATCTAAAGTAAGGATTATTACTTTAAATTTTTCTTTCGCCCAATTAGAATCAAGTCCTTTTACTGTAAAGGTGAATTTTGCATTAGTGCCAATATATTTTCCAGGCAATAATAAATAATTTTCAGGGGTTAATGGGGTTGCTGTTGGGTTGTCATAAGAAAATGACAGGAAAGAGAATTCTGTGCGTGCTTCATTCATATAATACAGTCCCCAGTTGTAACCGTCTCCATCTGCATCCACAAATGTAGTATAAGCCGCAATGGAATCCCATTCCGCTTCAGAAGATGTTGCCATATTAACTTCAAAAAGAATATTACTGCTTCCACAGGCATTAATCGTTACTGCTTTTGCGTCGCTCTTCGCGCCGGTGCCGTACGTGTTAATTCCTTCGACATAATAGCTGCCGGAAGCGGTCGCGCTGTAGGTTGACAGTGTGGCGCCGGAGATAACGGCGGCTCCGTTATACCATTGAAATGAAGTAGCGCCGCCGGCAGCGGCCGTAAGCAGCACGGAAGTGGCGGGGCAGGTGTTCGAAGCATTGCCGGCAATGGCGGCCTTTTCGGGCGGTACCTGGCAGGTGGTAATCGTTACTACTTTCACGTCGCTCTTCGCGCCGGTACCGTTGGCGTTAACGCCGGCAGCGGTGTAGCTGCCGCTTTCGGTAACGACGTACTTGTTAGTCGTGGCGCCGGGGATTTCAATATTTCCCTTGTACCATTTGTAAGCGGTAAGTCCGGGGTCATTCACAGAAGCGGTCAGCTCGACGGAAGCCGCCGGGCATGTATTCGCCGCCGCGCCCGAGACCGTCGCTTTGGGCGGCGCGGGGCAGTCCACAAGCGCGACCACCAGCGGGGCGGTTTTGTCACCTTCCACCCCGTCCCGGATACCGGCCACGGTGTAGGAGCCGCTTTCGGTGGCGGTATAGACATTGGCTGTTTCGCCATTAATTTTGGTACCGTTACGGTACCAGGCATAGGCCGTGGCGTTGGCCATGTTGGCCGTCAATTCCACCGACGTAGCGGGGCATGCGTTCACCGAGGCGCCGGTGAGGGTTATGTCAAACGCCGTAATGTCCACTTGATGCGGATTGCTCTTCGCGCCTTCGCCGTTTTCATTCACTCCGGCCACATAATACACGTCGGAGACGGTAACGGCAAAAGTATTGGTCGTAACGCCCGGTATGGGCGTCGTGCCCGCCGAGCCTTTATACCATTTATACTCCGTAGCGCCTTCGGCGGTGGCGGTCAGAAGTACGGATGTCTGCGGCCAGAGGTTGGCCGTCGCACCGGAAATAACGGCTTTGCCCGGAGCCTGGCCGTCGGGTTCATCATCGTTGCTGCAGGCAACGAATCCTGCTGCCAAACTGAAGAGGGCAGCTAAAACAAGAATTTTTTTCATGATAATAAATAAAATAAAATGTTAATAGTAGTTTTATCAATAAATTTAATGTCGCTTCCTTGCGGTAAACGTCGCGCAAAGGTAAGCATTTTTTTTATGAAACAATATACTTTACATGAATTAATAACGATGTATTATAAATTCTGCATTAATTCACTCCCATTCGATAGTCGCCGGCGGTTTTGAACTGATGTCATAGACGACGCGGTTGATACCCTTCACGCGATTGATAATGTCGTTCGAGACGGCGGCCAGAAAATCACAGGGGAGATGCACCCAGTCGGCCGTCATGCCGTCGGTTGAGGACACGGCGCGCAGGGCGACCGTGTATTCATACGTGCGCTCGTCGCCCATAACCCCGACGCTGCGCACGGGCAGCAGAATAGCCGCCGCCTGCCAGACGCTGTCGTACAGGCCGGCCTCGCGCAGCCGGTTGATAAAGATGGCATCGGCTTCCTGCAGGATGCGTACCCTGTCGCCGGTTACTTCGCCCAGTACGCGGATACCGAGCCCCGGGCCGGGGAACGGATGCCTGCCGAGCAGCGACGGTTTCATCCCTAATGCCTCTCCGACGCGCCGGACTTCATCCTTAAACAGCGCCCGCAGCGGCTCGACAATGCGCAGGTGCATCTGCGCGGGCAGCCCGCCGACGTTATGGTGCGACTTAATGGTAGCCGAAGGCCCGTTTACCGACAGCGATTCTATGACGTCGGGGTAAATCGTCCCCTGCGCAAGCCAGCGCACGTGCTCGATTTGCTGCGCGGCGCGGTTAAAAACCTCAATAAACACGCGGCCGATGATCTTGCGCTTCCGTTCGGGGTCGGCCACGCCGGCTAACTGCGAAAGGAAGGCCTCGCCTGCGCGGACGCCGGCGACATTTAGCCCCATGTCGCGGTACGATTCCAGCACGTCGGCAAATTCATTTTTGCGCAGCAGGCCGTTATCTACAAAAATACAGTACAGGTTTTGCCCGATAGCCCGATGCAGCAGCACGGCCGCCACCGACGAATCGACGCCGCCCGATAGACCCAGCACCACGCGGTCGCTACCCAGCTGCGCCCGCAGGTTACGCACGGTGGTTTCGATAAACGAGTCGGGCGTCCAGTCGCATTGGCAGCGGCAGATTTCCCGGACGAAGTTTTCCAAAATCCGTTGCCCTTCCGTCGAATGATATACTTCGGGATGGAACTGCAGGGCATACGTCGGCTCGCCGTCGAAGAGGTAGGCGGCGTTCGCAACGTCGGCGGTCGAGGCAATAGCACGGGCGCCGGGCGGTAATGCCGTAATGGTATCGCCGTGCGACATCCATACCTGCGACACGGGCGGCATGTTGTTGAACAGCGGCGCGGCGGCGTCGTTCACCGAGAGCTGCGCCCGGCCGTATTCGCGGGTGTTCGACGGCTGCACGTCGCCGCCGTAACGCTGCGCCAGATATTGCGCGCCGTAACAGACGCCCAGCAGGGGATAGACCCCTTTGACGGGCGAGAGGTCTATTTGCGGCGCGCCGGCATCGCGCACCGAATAGGGACTGCCCGAAAGGATGATGCCTTTCACGTCCGCATCGGGGACGGGCATTTTGTTGTACGGATAGATTTCGCAGTACACATTCAGTTCACGCAGGCGCCGCCCGATAAGCTGCGTGTATTGCGACCCGAAATCAAGGATGAGGATTTTTTCCATTGGCTGTTGCGTGTTAATATTGATTATTGTCCATTAAACATTGACTCGATGTCCTCGATTATTTTATTCATCGGGAAATGCGCGAACGAGAGCGCGTCTCCGCAGCCTGATTTATGCTTCAGGGTTTTGGCCGGGATAAATAAATAGGTGTTCTCGGGGACAAGCCCTGCGGCAGTGGCGATGTCCGTCTGCGGCAGTCGAGGAACGACGGGATAGCGCGCCCGGATTGTGGCCTGCAGCGCCTCCAAAGACGACTCCCGCCTGTCGGCAAAGGCGATGCGGTCATTAAAATCACGGTTATGTTCTTTCATTTTGCTGCCGCTTGCCAGAAGGGTTAGGAACGCCGGATAAATGATAGCGGAATATCTTTTCAGGAAGGCCTGCAAGCCGGCATTCGCCGCCAGATAATGGTTTTCGATAGCGTATGCGTATGTCTGCAGCACAAACCGCCGGGCGCGGTACGCCGGGCGCAGCTGCAGGATATAGTCGTAATCGCTGTCGATGCAGATAAAAAACCGGCGCGTTAGAAAGGGGAAATATTTCAGGCATTCCTGTTTGCCTCCGGTGTGCGTTTTGGTTTCGCTGCCGGCGATGATATGCACCTGTTTCTTCGTGTGGTGGAATATTTTTTCCCAAAAGGGCTTGTCGGTTTTGCCTTCTACCAGCGCCACCGCATCAATTCTTTTTAATACGGCTTCTCCGGCATAAAAACGCGCCCATTTGCGGTAAAAATGGTGCTCCGACATGGTTATTTCTTTAGGATGTCGTCCATAAAAAACAGCTTGTCGTTCCATCCGTCGCCAAAGATAGCGGGCGAATGGGTCGCGATAATCAGCTGGCAGGCGGGGTTGATGGTGCGGATGGTATCGACCAGCCGGTATTGCCAGTCGATGTCGAGCGATATTTCCGGCTCGTCCATCAGCAGGGTAAAGGGCTGCCCGTCCTGCGTGAGGGCGTTAATGAGGATAACCAGCAGCTGCTTTTCACCGGCCGAGAGGGCGTGGAGCGCCAGCCTCTCGCCGTTGGCTTGCCGGAAGAAGACCTCGCTGCCCTGGATGACGAATGTTTTTCGGGTGGCGGCGAAGAAGCCGTTCACTGTTTCTATCCATTGCTGCAGGCGGTGGCTGATGCGATGCCCTTCGTCGGGGCTTTCGGTGGCTTTGAGCCGGTATTCGTTCAACGACCGCCGCTGAGTGTCGAAAATTACGGCGTCGAGATAGGCCGACAGGGGCGACAGGTCGCCGGTCAAGGCCTTTTTTTCATGGGTGATTTTGTCAAAAGTACTGATAAAATCGCATCCGCATTCGTTGTACCAGAGGCAGCCTTCGCCGGAGGCGGCATTGATGTCCACGCCCTCGCCGTCGATTCGGATTGCCCGAAGGAACCGGAAGAGATTTAAGAAAACGCCGTCGCCGCCGGTAAGCGCCAGGTCAAGGATGCGCAGCAGCGTACTTTTACCGCTGCCGTTAATCCCCGCCAGGATATTTACATCGGGGTACAGCGACCACTCAATGTCGTACTGCCCCCACAGTTTTTCGATTTTTACATGACGTATCATTCCGTATTACTTCTTAACCGTTAACCATTGCTCCATCGCCGCCTTCACGAAGGATACGAACAGCGGGTGCGGGTTTTCGACCGTACTTTTCAGTTCGGGGTGGAACTGGACGCCGATAAAAAAGGGATGCGCGGGGATTTCGACAATCTCGACCAGCCCTGTTTCGGGATTGCGCCCGGTGGCGACCATGCCGTGCTGCTGCAGGGCGGGCAGGTAGTCGCTGTTCATTTCGTAGCGGTGGCGGTGGCGTTCGCTGATTTCGGTACGGGCGTATATTTTATGTGCAAGCGAATGCTTGTCGAGCATACACTTGTAAGCGCCGAGGCGCATCGTGCCGCCTTTGATGGTAAGCCGCTTCTGGTCTTCCATCAAATCAATGACCGGGCAGGGCGTATTGCGGTTGATTTCCGTAGTCATGGCTTCGGGATGCCCGAGCACGTGGCGGGCAAATTCGACGACCGCCATCTGCATCCCAAGACAGATACCGAAGAACGGTATCGCCTGCTCCCGCGCATACTGCACGGCCGTAATCTTCCCTTCGATGCCCCGTTCGCCAAAGCCCGGCGCGACGAGGATGCCGTTCATGCCGCCTAATTTTTCGGTTACATTCTCCGGCGTGATATGCTCGCTGTGGACACAGTGGACATTTACCTTGCATTCGTTGGCCGCCCCGCCGTGAATGAGCGATTCGAGAATGGATTTATACGCATCCTGCAATTCGACATACTTCCCGACCAGCGCGATATGCACCTCGTGCTTCGGGTTAAAGAGCTTGTCGAGGAACTGTGTCCATTCCCGCAAATCGGGTTCGGCGGCCGCTTTGAGCTGCAGTTTCTGGATAATAATTTCATCCAGTTTCTCTTCCACCATCGCCAGCGGCACCTGGTAGATGCTTTTCGCGTCGATGGACTCAATCACCTCGTTCGGTTTGATATTGCAGAACAGCGCCACCTTCCGGCGGATTTCCAGCGACAGGTGATGCTCCGTGCGGCAGACAATGACATCGGGCTGGAGGCCGTTTTGCTGCAGCATCCGCACGCTGTGCTGCGTGGGTTTTGTTTTCAGTTCCTTCGCCGCGCTCAGGAACGGTATTAGCGTGAGGTGAATTACCGCGCAGTCCTCGTCGGGTAATTCCCACTGCATCTGGCGGACGGCTTCCACGAACGGCAGCGACTCGATGTCGCCCACCGTGCCGCCGATTTCGGTAATCACGACGTCGTAATGCCCCGTTTTGCCCAGCAGCATCATCCGGCGTTTGATTTCGTCGGTGATATGCGGAATTACCTGCACCGTCTTGCCGAGATACACCCCTTCGCGTTCTTTTTTGATAACCGATTCGTAAATCTTCCCCGTCGTTACATTGTTTGCGCGCGAGGTATAGACATTCAAAAACCGCTCGTAATGACCGAGGTCGAGGTCGGTTTCCGCGCCGTCTTCGGTAACGTAGCACTCGCCGTGTTCATAGGGGTTGAGCGTTCCCGGATCGACATTAATATAGGGGTCGAATTTTTGGATGGTTACCCGCAGCCCGCGCGCCTGCAGCAGTTTCGCCGTCGAGGCGGAAATAATCCCCTTCCCAAGCGACGAGGTAACACCGCCCGTAACAAATATATATTTTGTATGCATAGTCGTTGATTTGCCCGCAAAATTACAATAAAAAATTGAGAACTCATCCCCCATTGTCCATTGTCTAAAAATCTATCGTCTATCGTCTAAAAAAATCTATCGTCTATAAATCCAAAATAAAAGCCTACATTTGTACTGCTTTGTTTTGAACAAAAGGCTATTTTTTAATGGTTAAAATTTTATAAATGAAGAGCCGGTCGCTTTATCATTATGGGAAAAAGACAGCTCAATAACAGTCAAATTATTGCCAGGCTCCGCTCGGGCAACGAACCTTTTTTTGAACTGGTTTATAAAGACTATTTCGCCGGATTATGTTCGTTCGCCTCTCAATATGTGCCGATAGAGGAAGCGAAGGAGATTGTGCAGGAAACAATGCTCTGGCTCTGGGAAAACAGGGAGGGGCTAATCCCCGAACTGTCGCTCAAATCCCTGCTTTTTACGATTGTTAAACATAAGTCGCTGAACCGCGCCTCGCAGGGAACGACCCAAAATAAGGTACTGCAAAAGATAGAAGCAAAATACAAAGCCCAATTCAATGACCCCGATTTTTATTTGAGCGGCGAATTAATGACGCTATGCAGAAAGGCGCTGCAAAAATTACCCGAAGAATACCGGCAGGCCTTTGAAATGAACCGGTTTGAATGCCTGACGCATAAAGAAATTGCCGACCTCCTGCAGGTATCGCCCCAAACGGTGAATTACCGAATCGGGCAGGCGTTGAAAATTTTACGCGAAGAGCTGAAAGACTACCTCCCCCTATCGGGGCTTCTTTTGCTCTTTTCTTCAGGAGTATAAATAATTTATTTTAACAGGAACAGATGAACGTTTTTAAATTTGGCGGCGCTTCGGTCAAGGATGCCGGAGCTATCGAAAATACCGCGCGCATAATAGCCCGCTATGCGGCGGCGCAGACCGTCGTCGTGGTCTCGGCAATGGGAAAAACAACCAACGCGCTGGAAGCGGTACTGCACGCCTGGTACACGCCCGGCGGCAATCCGGTGGAGCGGCTCGCGCCGGTACGGAAATTCCACTTCGATATCATGCAGGCGCTGTTTCCCGCCGGGCATCCGGTTTTTACGGCCGTAGAAAACCGTTTTCAGCAGGTCGCGCAGCTGCTTGCACAACCGCCGTCGGGGCGCTTCGATTTCGACTACGACCGGTTAGTCAGCGCCGGCGAGCTGCTCTCTACGGCTATCGTCGGCGCATGGCTCAACGAGCGGCAGATTGAAACGCACCCCTGCGACGCGCGCCGCCTGATCATCACCGACGACCACTGGCGCGAGGCGAACATCGACTGGCCGGCCACCGAAAAAGCCATCCGCGAAAAGGCCGGTGCGGTTTTCGGCCTTCCGGCCGGATGCGCTGTCCTGCTCACGCAGGGATTTATAGGCGCTACCCCCGACGGACGCGCCACCACCCTCGGCCGCGAAGGGTCGGACTATACCGCCGCTATCTTCAGCTATGCGCTCGATGCCGAAAAAATGACGGTATGGAAAGATGTCCCCGGCGTGCTCAATGCCGACCCCAAACGCTTTGCCGACACCGTCCTGCTTCCGCATATCAGCTATGGCGAGGCCATCGAACTGACATACTACGGCGCGACGGTTATCCATCCGAAAACCATAAAACCGTTGCAGAATAAACGCATCCCCCTGCATGTGCGGTCGTTCTTGCAGCCCGAAAGCCCCGGCACGCTTATCACCGCCGACGCCGACGGCGCGCCTTCCCTCCCTTCGTTTATCGTCAAAAGCAACCAGCGGCTCATTAGCATTGCCCCGAAAGATTTTTCGTTTATGGCCGAACAGAACCTCAGCGACATCTTTGCCGCCTTCGCAAAGGCCGGCGTGCGTATCAATATGATGCAAAACTCGGCCATCAGTTTCACCGCCTGCGTCGCCGACGACGCCCCAAAAATCGGCCGGCTTTTCGATGGCTTAACCCGTCTATTTACAATTAAATATAATGCCGGCCTGACCCTGCTTACCATCCGCCACTGGACGCCCGAAGCCATCGAAAAAATGACCGCCGGCAAAAACATCCTGCTCGAGCAGCGAAACAGAACAACCATACAAATAGTAATGGAGCATTGAAAACAACGAATTTAATACGAATTAAGAACAACGAATTAAATACGAATTAAATACGAATTACGAGTCTTCCGTCATATAAAAACAATAGGGGCGAACCGATTGGTTCGCCCTTTTTTTAGTTCCGCGTTACAAATTACGGATAGACATTCGTAATTCGTAAAAATTTCCTTGAGGAATTTTTTTATTTCCTCAAGGAATAATTTTTTTCCCTTGAGGAATAATTTTTTTTCCTTGAGGAATAATTTTTTTCCCTTGAGGAATTTTTTTATTTCCTCAAGGAATAATTTTTTTCCCTCAAGGAATTTTTTTATTTCCTCACGGAATAATTTTTTTTCCTTGAGGAATTTTTTTATTTCCTCACGGAATAATTTTTTTTCCTTGAGGAATTTTTTTATTTCCTCAAGGAATAATTTTTTTTCCTTGAGGAATAATTTTTTTCCCTTGAGGAATAATTTTTTTTCCTTGAGGAAAAAATTTATTTCCTAAAGGAAATTTTATACCTTTGTATTCGGATTATAAATTTTAAAAAACAGTAATTATTTAATTTTTTGAAAAAATGAAAAAAACACTACCTTTTTTTATAATGATGGCCGGCATGGGAACCAGCCTGTTAGCTCTATTATGTAACGCCCTGGTCGGGGAACTGTTTCCCGACATCGGCAGCGGCGTAACCCTTGCTTTTGCGCTCGGCGTGGTCACGCGCAATGACATTCCGGGCGGCGTGCTGACTAATATTCACCGCTGGCGCGGAAAAATAACCAACAAGTTTGCCGGCATCAACAACCTCGTTACCGTCCTTGGGGCGCATTTGACCCCCTGGGACGTCCCGATGACCCTTTATAACACGCTCTTAGAGAACCGCAACGCACTCGATGCCCTGATACGAAAATGCCGCAGTAATGACGGCTCGGCAACCGACAGACTGATGCGTAACACGCTGCTTAAGACTACCATCGGGCTGTGCCGCTCGCAGGCGAAAGCGTGGGCAATAAATGCCTATTACGCCGGCGTTTTGACAATTGATGACGTGCACCTGCTCGGTTTCTTTGTCCCCGGCGAGACCAGCGGGGCACACGCGCGGCAGGAAGCCACCGACAGCGTGCCGGAAGTTAAGACAAAGATTATCAATATGGATTACGTGCGCGTGATTATTGACCAGGCGCGCGACGAAAATGCCGGCCCCGTGCAGCGCGGCTGGCCGAAGGGCGTGCGTTATGCGCAGATTGTGATTTTCGCCGCCGACGGAACGACCGAAATTTTCCGCCAGATGACTACCCGCTTACATACGGATATTCGGATGCCCGAAGGCTCGCATGGCCGGCATTTTCTTGTCATGGCGGCCTTCCTGAAGCACGTTAATGACGCCCCCCGCTACAGCGCACAAATGACCTTCTCGATGCCCATCTCCACCTCCGACCTGCTGGCCTCTTCGTAAGTATGAAGTATGAAGTATGAAGTATGAACTATGAACGGCCTGCGGCGGATACAATATATAAGGTTACTCGCCTGTCGCCGTTCATACTTCATACTTCATACTTCATACTTCATACTTCATACTTCATACTTCATACTTCATACTTCAT
>JAISXF010000052.1 GCA_031270845.1 Prevotellaceae bacterium | reverse complement strand
ACCGGCGTATTTTAAGGAATGGAAATCGTTCGACACCGTGCGGGTGCCGCACCCGTCGGATATGCGGAAAGTGGCGCTGTCGCTGGTATCGAATCCCAATATCGCCAGTAAACGATGGGTGTACGAACAGTACGACTCGATGGTGCGGACGGTGAATATGACGACCAACACCCCGTCGGACGCGGCGGTGGTGAACATCAAAGGCACCGGCCGCGCACTGGCGCTGACTACCGACTGCAACAGCCGCTACGTCAAAGCTGACCCCGAAGTCGGCGCCATGATTGCCGTAGCCGAAGCCGCCCGCAATGTTGTATGTACCGGCGCCGAACCCTGCGCTATTACCAATTGTCTGAATTTCGGCAACCCCTACAACCCCGAAGTATATTGGCAATTCGTACAGGCCGTCAAAGGGATGGCGCATGCGTGCGAAAAGTTCGGAACCCCCGTTACCGGCGGCAATGTGAGCTTCTACAACCAATATGAAATAAAAGGAAAAACCGAAGCGATATTTCCCACGCCGGTCATCGGAATGCTGGGCATCCTGACCGACAAGTCGCATCACACCCCGATGGCCTTCCGGCAAAAGGGCGACATGATTTACCTCCTCGGGCATTCGCGCAACGACATCGCCTCGTCGGAATACCTCTACCGCTATCATAACATCAAAGCCTCGCCGGCGCCGTATTTCGACATTGATGAGGAACTGACCATCCAGCGGGCGCTGCTTGGCGCCATCAGGCAAGGGCTGGTGGCCAGTGCGCACGACGTGTCCGACGGCGGGCTGTTCATCGCCCTGCTCGAATCGGCCATGCCCCACAGCCTTGGCTTCGACATCACAACCGATGCCGAAATCCGCGAAGATGCCTTCCTCTTCGGCGAATCGCAAAGCCGCATCGTCGTATCGGTAATGCCCGAAAAAGAAGCGCTCTTTGTCGATTACATCTGCCGCCGGCAGGTGCCGGTAACCACCCTCGGGCATGTTACCAAAGGCGAACTGCGTATCGACGACGCCTCGTTCGGCTTTGTCAACGACATGAAAGAAGTTTACGACAATGTACTGGGGAAGCTGTTACGCTAAGGCGGTATAACCCGATATATGCCCCCCTCCCTCGACAAAAGCCCCGCACGCATAGCCGCCATGTTCGACGACATTGCGCCGCACTACGATTTCCTCAATCACTTTCTCTCGCTCAATATTGATAAATGCTGGCGAAAAGCCCTTGTGCGCCGCATTGCCCGCCGGCATCCCGCCACCGTTTTGGACATCGCCACCGGCACCGGCGATTTGGCTATCGCCCTCCGCCGCCGTACCCGCGCCGCCGTAACCGGCCTTGATATTTCCGAAGGGATGCTGAATATTGCCAAACGGAAAGCCGGCTGCCACTGCCGGCTGCCACTGCCGCCTGTAAACTGGCTCCTCGCTTCCGCCGAAGCCCTGCCCTTCCCCGATGGCTCGTTCGATGTGGTAACCGTTGCTTTTGGCGTGCGCAACTTCGACAACCTCGCCGCCGGCCTGCGGGAGATGTACCGCGTACTGAAGCCTGCCGGCATCGTCGCCATCCTTGAATTTGCAACGCCGACGGCCTTTCCTGTCAAGCAGGCCTACCGGTTTTACTTTCACTGTATCCTGCCTGCCGCCGGGCGGCTGTTCTCCCGCCACCGGTCGGCGTATCGCTATCTGCCCGCGTCGGTAGATGCCTTCCCTACCGGCGATGCGTTTATAAAACAGCTGCAGCAGGCAGGCTTTACGGATGTGCGGAGCCGGCGGCTGTCGTGGGGAATTGCAATGCTGTACGAAGGGCAGAAGGGTAGGGGGTGAAAGGTACGGGGCGCCTGCGGCCATCCCCTGTGGGGGAATCTGTCAATGCCCTTTTGTTTTTATCACAAAATCCTTCAAATAAAACGGCTCGAAGTAGGCGAGGTCGGCAAAGCGTTGCTGCCCGAATGCTTCGAGGGCAGGGCGTATCATGCCGGCAGCCGATGCCGCAAGGTCGGCAAAATGAGCATTCGGATGCGGCAACAGAGACCGGCATTTGGCGGCTCCGTCGCCGACGAACAGCACGGGCTGCCGTTCGAGGACATCGGCAAAGCTGGCGGGGGTAATAATTTCGGCGGTGGTGGCGGTGCGGCGCACGCCTTGCGCATCGAAGAGGGCGGTATAGACTTCCATCCGCCGGGCGTCGATCATCGGGGCAATGAGGCTGTCGGGCGAGGGCAGCAGGCGGCGGTCGATGGCCAAGCAGGCCAGCGATTGCAGGGAATTGACGGCAAGGAGCGGCTTCTGCACGCCGTAGCATAGGCCTTTTGCCGTCGCAACGCCCACCCGCAAGCCGGTGTACGATCCCGGCCCTTCACTCACCGCCACGGCATCCAGGTCATGCGGGGCGATGCCGTGCCGCTGTAAAATGGTTTTGATAAACACCGCCAGCAGCTGCGCATGTCCCCGCCCGTCGCTGTTTTCCTCGATGGAGCGTATTTGCGCATCGCGCGCCAGCGCTACGGAACATACCGCCGTGCCTGTTTCTATAAGAAGAAGAGATGTCAAACCTGTTTATCGGAATACGTCAGGGAGCGCTTGGTGCGTCGGAGACTTTGACTTTCATGCCGTCCTTAAGCCGTTTGGCGATGGCGTTGTACGGTCCGCTGACCACCTTCAGGCTGTCGGTGAGGCCGGCGGTTACTTCGATATGCGTATTGTCCTGAATACCGGTAGTTACTTCGACGGCTTTGACCGTCTGGCCGTCCTCGATGACGAATATCCGTTCGACATACGTTTCGCCGGCGGCCGGCGGCGCGGCAGCCACTGTGGAGGCTTTGGCGGCGCTGTCCGATGCCGGTGCGACAATGTCGGTACGTGTCGTAACGCATTGAATCGGCACGGCCAGCACGTCGCTATGCGTTTCGGTCTGGATATACACCGCCGCCGACATCCCCGGACGGAACGGAATGGCGGCGCCCACCAGCAAATCACTGTACGATTCGGGAAGGATAAATATCTTGACTTCAAAGTTGGTTACCTGGTCGGCCGACGCCGCGGAGGCGCCGCTTTTCGACGAGTTGGCGATTTGCGTTACCAGTCCTTTGAATTTCCGTGTCGGGTAGGCATCGACTTCTATCGTCGCCGTATCGCTTTGCTTAACGCGGATGATGTCATTCTCGTTCACCTCGACGAGCACTTCCATTTCGTTGAGGTTGGCGATGCGCAGCATCTCCGTGCCGGCCATCTGCGAAGTCCCGACCACCCGCTCGCCGCGTTCGACGCTCAGGCTCGATACGACGCCGGCCATCGGCGCGTAGATGGTTGTCTTCACTAAATTCTCTTCCGCTTCCTTGAGCGCCGCTTCCGCGCTTTTGACGTTATAGCGGGCGGCTTCGACCTGCCGCTTATCAATATCGAATTTGGCCTGCGCCGATTCAAAGTCGGCATCCGAGACGACTTGCTGGGCATACAGTTTTTGCGTACGCCGGAACGAAAGCTCCGTTTGCACGTACTGCGCTTCGGACTGCGACAGCTGCGCTTTCATCGCGTTCAGCTGGGCGGCGGCGCGGTCGCGTCCCGAGAGGTAATAATCCTGTTTGATTTTCAACAGCAGCTGCCCGGCAACCACATGGTCGCCTTCCTTGACATTGAGTTCGACGATTTCACCCGATACGTCCGGGCTGATTTTCACTTCTACCACCGGCTGTATTTTGCCGTTGGCCGGAATGGTTTCCGTAATCGTTTTCCGCACCGGAAACTCAGCGTTCACCGGCACCAGCTCTTCCTTCCCGCCCTTGCCGAAGACTATCAACAGCGCTATCAGCGCCACCGCGCCGAAAATAAACCATACCCGTTTTTTACTTTTCTTTTTCATAATTTATAATGCGTAATTCGTAATGCGTAATTTATAATTCGTAATTCGTAATTCGTAATTTATAATTGTATCGGTATTCCTTTATAGAAATCAATAATCTTCACCTGAAAAATATACTGGTACTTCGATTGCAGCATTTCCGACTGTGCCTTGAAGAGGTTGTTTTTCGCGACGGTGTAGTCGGTGCCTGTTACCGCGCCGGCGTCGAGTTTCTGCTCCGTGTAGCGGAACGATTCCTGCATGGCCGACACGTTATGCTCGCCCGCTTTATATTTATTATAGGCGGCGGTGGCATCGGCGGTGGCCTGCTGTATTTCTTTGTAGAGGGCGTTTTGCCGGCTTTCCAGTTCGAGTTCGGCGATGCGCCGGCTCAGGCGGGCGTTCTTTGCGCCGGTTACGATATTCCAGTTCTGGAACAGCGGGATACGCAGCGAAAAACCTACCGACGGGCTTCGGTTATAGCGCAGCTGGTCCCAGAAACCGTCGTCGCGCGTGTCGGTAAAATACGAACCATACGACGCCGAGAGCGCCAGTGTCGGCCAGTAGCGGCCGTTGGCAATCGCCACGTTATAGCCGGCGCTGGCGAGCTTATACTCCGCCGCCCGTATCTGCGGCAGCCCCTTCGCCAGCTCGTAAAGGCTTTTGACCGACTCGGCGTAGCGCACCACTTCGACCTTTATTTCCGGCACGGCGATGGCAAAGGCGACGTCGGGCGCAATATCGAGCAGCTGACGCAGGGAGAGGTACGCCATATCGACACTGTTGCGCGCCGTAACGCACTGTACTTCTTCGGCCGCTAATTGCGCCGTAACCTCAAGCAGGTCGCTGTGGGGCTGGCTGCCGGCGGCGACGAACTTTGCCGTCCGGTCGCGTTGCTGTTCGACGCTTTCGCGGCTCTTCTCCGCCGTCGCCAGCACTTCCTGCGATAGCAGCGCCTGCAGGTACGCCCGCGCTATGTCGAGCGAAAGCTGGTTGCGCAGCTGTTCGATTTCCTGCTGCGACGCCGCGTAATCGGCCTCGTTCCGTTTCACGGTATGCACTTTTTGCAGCCCGTCGAACAAATCGACCGACGCGCTGAGCCCCGGCCCGAACGACGAGCTGAGCTTGTTCTCAATCACCTGCAACTCCTGCAAATCAACCGACCGCCCCCAGCTCATATTGTACGACGCATTGGCGCCAACCGTCGGCAGCAGCGCCATTTTCGACTGGAGCAGCCCGTTTTTTGTTTGCTCGCCGGTGAGTTTTTGTTGCCTGATGGCAATATTATTATCCCACGCATAGCGGATGCACTGCTCGAGCGACCACTCGTTGCGCCCCTGCGCCGGAAGCGCCGACGGCAGGCACATCGGTACGAAGAATAGCACTAAAAATCGAAGATATTTCATCACAACTATTATTAAATAGAGAACAAAGGTAAGAAATAAATTACGAATTACGTTTTTTTAATTACGAATTACGAATTACGAATTACGACATCCTTTAGTTGAAAGTTGAGAGTTGAAAGTTGAAAGTTGGCTTACGCCAAATTAATTACGAATTACGAATTACGAATTACGACGTAGGGGCGAAAAATTTTTCGCCCCTACTTTTTAATTACGAATTACATTTTTAAAATTAAGAAATATGAATTACGAATTTTTAATTACTAATAACGAGTCAAGGTTCCTTAAATGGGAAACACCCTATATCTT
>JAISXF010000043.1 GCA_031270845.1 Prevotellaceae bacterium | reverse complement strand
GTGAGCATTGACGAGTTAATTCACTCGGAGTTCGACACCATGACGCCTTACGAGTTCCGGTTTTCCGACGCCCAGCGGGGCAAGCACCTTTACTTTGCCATGCGCTGGGAGAACACTACCGGCGAAAAAGGCCCGTGGTCGGAAATTATGGAGGCAATCATTCCGTAGAATTACGAATTACGAATTAAAAATTACGAATTACGAAAACAATTACGAATTACGAATTACGGCAGCAGGGGCGAAAAAATTTTCGCCCCTGCTGTTTTTTCTGCCCTTATCGTTCATACTTCATCGTTCATCGTTCATCGTTCATAATTAAATGTTATCTTTGCAGGCAAATTTTTTAAAAATACTATCATGAAAAAAACACTATTATTCGTTTCCCTTGTTGTGCTTTGTACAACGGCGTGGGGACAGCGTATCGGAGCCAAAGAACTGCAGGAAATCCGCGCCGGCTTTCGCGCCGGGGGCGAAACAAAAGCCATTCAAAATATCCTGACCGGCGATAAGGATATTAAAGCCAACGCGCTCAACCATTCGCTGCAGGGGCAGACCGACCATTATTTTAAATACCGCGTGAAAGTGCAGGGCATCACCAACCAGAAAAGTTCGGGGCGCTGCTGGATGTTCGCCTCGATGAACGCCCTGCGCCCGTCGGTGATCGAGAAATATGCGCTCGAGGAGTTCGATTTTTCGCATAATTATCTTTATTTTTGGGATCTCTTTGAGAAGGCCAATCTGTTTCTGGAAAACGTGATAGCTACCGCCCGGCAGCCCTTCGACGACCGGTCGGTAACGGGGTATTTTAAATCGCCTGTGGGCGACGGCGGCGTGTGGAATCTGTATTATAACCTGGGCGAAAAGTATGGCGTGGTGCCGCAGTCGGTGATGCCCGAAACGGCGCATTCCGACAATACCGGCCAGATGACCGGTTTAGTGAACGAACGGCTGCGCGGCGGCGGATACCGGCTGCGCGAACTGGTCGGCGCCGGAAAAAAGACGGCGGAGCTGCAAACGGTTAAAATGGCGGCGCTCGCCGATGTTTACCGGATACTTGCCCTCTGCCTCGGCGAGCCGCCCGCGACATTCACCTGGCGGTATAAGGACAAGGCCGGCGATATTCACGAGCTGAAAGATTATACGCCGCAGCAGTTTTACCGCGACATTATGCCGGATGACTATTCGCCCGCGCATTATATTATGATTATGAACGACCCGACGCGGGAGTATTACCGGCGGTATGAAATCGGCAACAGCCGGAATACGGTCGAAGGCGTGTCGTGGACTTACCTTAACCTGCCGAATGAGGCCATTAAAAAGGCCGCGCTGGCATCCGTCAAAAACAATGAGGCGATGTATGCGTCGTGCGATGTGGGGAAGCAGTTTAACCGCGAGACCGGTATCCTCGACCCGACGATGTACGACTACGCGACGCTGCTCGGCGTGCCGTTCGACATGGATAAGAAAGCCCGTATCCTGACGCGCCAGAGCGGCTCGTCGCATGCCATGCTGCTTATCGGCTGCGATACCGACGAGCAGGATACGCCGCTCAAGTGGGAGTTTGAGAACAGCTGGGGCGCCACCGTCGGCAACAAAGGCTACCTGACCTTTACCGATACCTGGTTCGACGAATACCTCTTCCGCGTTGTTATCCACCGCCGCTATCTCGACGAAAAAGCCATCCAAAGCCTGCAACAGCCGCCGGTGCCGTTACCGGAATGGGATTATATGAATTGAATATTGTATGTCAATATTCAATCTTCAATATTAAATTGAAAAACCCCGTCGAGAGACGGGGTTTTCCTTTTTTAACACTAAAACACAAAACAAGATTATTTAAATGCGGTCTTTATATTTCGCAAACTCGACATCCTTCTGCGCACGCGCTTTGAGCGAGGCATCCTTTGCGTAGGCGCTCTGCAGCTCGCTGGCGACCTGCGAGGCGTTCCCGTTGCGGGCGGCAATAACGGCATTCAAATAATGCGCTTTGGCGCTGTCCACGTTTTTCAGAATATTGGATGCCTTATCGTAATTCTTTACCAGCACTCCCGCCAGCGCTTCGTTGAGCGAGCCGGTACCGTTCAGTTTCGTAACGGCATCGGCATAGTTCCCTTTGATAATCGCTATGGCGCCCATATTTTCGCGGGCTTGCGGCGTGGCGACCCCGATAAGCAGCCGCTCGGCATTGTCGATACGGCCTTCGCGCAGGGCGACTACGCCGTTATTGTTCTTTACAATATCGTTCTCTTCCGTAATATTGGCCAGGGCTGCCTTCGCGTCGGCGGTGCGGGCTTCCGAAAGATACACACAGGCCAGGTTGTTGTAGGCGCGCCAGTCGTTGAATTTCTGCGCGGCCTTGCCGTACACGTTCAGCTTGGTGGCATTGTCGGATACCAGCGTAGCGACGTACAGCAGGGCTTCGACATCGAGGGCGTCCAAATTATTTTGATTGGCCAGCGCTATCAATTCCGCATCGGTATAGTTGCTCACATCGACCTGAGCAACGAGGCGGGCGCGGCGCAGTTCGGGCAATACCTTGTCGGCCAAAATCTGATATACCTTCGACATGCTTCTGATTTCGCGTTCGCGGACAATCGGGTCGGTGTACATCGAAAGGACACGCAGAATCAGTTCCTTGTCGGGCACGTTGGCGCCGGAGACCAGCTCGCGGAACCCGTCCCAGTCTTCGGCAATCGACGATACATTGACCGCTCCGGGGTCTTTGATTTTCTTCGTCGCCTTGGCCAGCGCATCTTTGGCGGTTTGTCCCCTGTTCGATGACAGTCCCGTATTCAGTTCGAGCGGCCCGTCGGGCGAAGCGTAGGCAATAATATCGGTGCCTTTGGGCTGTTTGCGCGTGTCTTTTTCCGCTTCGGCAAGGAACGACTCGAGAGCCTTAATGTCGGTTTTTGAAAGCTCGGACTGGCGCACCACGGCACTGTTGATGACATATTTTATTTGCGCTTCACGGGTTTCCGTATAAACCTTTTGATAGGCATCGGGCGCGAGTACGGTTACGCCGTCGGTATCGACTAACTGGTAAGTAACGACAGTGCCGTCGGCCAGTTTGAACGGGGCGAGGAACGGTGTCGTTTTGCCTTTATAATGCAGCGTAGCGCGCAGCAGCAACTGGGCGCTTTCCATGCCCGGTTTGTAGGCAAACTGTACGGTTTGCGTAGCATTGCCGCCTGTTTTTGGAATCACCGTATGGTTTTCGGTTACGTTTTCACCTTGCAGCCATTTCGGTTCGGCTGCTTCTTCTCCACCGTCATAGATCAGCACGGGCGTAATTTCCACGAGCGCTTTGGGATGAAAATATTTCTCGGGGAAAGTAATCGTATAACGGGCATCAATAACATCCGCACGGGCTTCGAGCACCGCCGGATCGCATTTTACCTCAATCCCTGACGCGGCTTCAATCATTTTGTTGGGATTTGTACAGGACGACCCCATCATGCCTGACAGGGTAACCGCTCCTAATAAGAGAATAACATTTCTTTTCATAACGTGTAATAATTTAATATTGTTAAAAAATAATAATTGCCCGACAAAGGTACACATTTTTTTAGATTGTAGAATTGAATTTTAGATTTTAACCATTAAATTTTAAACGATGGACAGGAGAGGGGGCTTTTTTTGTCTAAAATCCAAAATCCGCAAAAAAGAAGTACCTTTGCAGCCTTATTTTTTAAAAATACTTAAAAATATATGTATATGAAAGAAAAAGTGGATCCGGATTATCTGTTTGAAGTCAGCTGGGAAGTCTGCAACAAGGTGGGCGGCATTTATACGGTTGTATCAACCAAAGCGCTGAATATGGGAAAGGAGTTAGGCGATCATCATATTTTGATAGGCCCCGACGTGTGGCGCGATACCGAAACGAATCCCGATTTTATTGAAGACCCGCGGCTGCTCAAGTCGTGGCACGCGAAGGCGGTGCAGGAAGGGCTTCGTATCCGTATCGGCCGGTGGAATGTCGCCGGGAACCCGATTGCCGTGCTCGTCGATTTTTCGTCGTTCATTGTAAACAAGGACGCTATTTTCGGAAAATTTTGGGAAACGTATAAGTTAGATTCCATCAGCGGGCAGTGGGACTATATCGAGCCGGCGCTGTTCGGTTATGCGGCGGGCAAGGTAATCGAAAGTTATACGAATTTCAACCTCTCGCCGCGGCATCGTGTGGTGGCGCAGTTCCATGAATGGATGACCGGCACGGGGCTGCTGTACCTGCATTCGGCCGTGCCGCAAATCGGATGTATTTTTACGACCCACGCGACGGTGATGGGGCGCTGTATTGCCGGCAACGGCCTGCCGCTGTACGATAAGATGGAGAGTTATAATCCCGACGAGAAGGCGCGGCAGTTCGATATTGTGTCGAAGCAATCGCTTGAGCGTACCGCTGCGCAGGTGGCCGACTGCTTTACGACCGTGAGCGGCATTACCGCCCGCGAGTGCGTTCATTTTCTGGGCAAGCAGGTAGATATTGTAACACCCAACGGGTTCGAGAACAGCTTTACGCCGGCCGAAGACGAATTTCCCGCGAAGCAGGCCGCCGGCCGTGCGAAACTGCAGGAAGTGGCCGCCACGCTGCTCAACCGTCCGGTAGCCGACGATGCCTTCTTTGTCGGCATCAGCGGGCGTTATGAGTACAGTAATAAAGGGATTGATGTATTTATCGACGCGCTCTCCGAGCTGAACCGCGACACGGCGCTGGCGCGCGAAGTGGTGGCGTTTATTATGGTGCCGGCCGGCCATCACGGGCCAAACAAAGAGCTGCTGCATAACCTGCAGAACCCGCCGGCACAGCGGCAGGCTGTCCTTAACCGGTATGTAACGCATTATCTCTCGGACCCTGAATACGACCCGTCGCTGCGGCGGTTTCAGGAGTTGGGGCTTGCGAACAGCCGCGCCGACGGGGTGTCGATTGTCTTCGTGCCGTCGTACCTGAATGGCTACGACGGGGTTTTCAACATGCCCTACTACGACCTGCTCGTGGGGCTTGATGCCACGGTGTTCCCGTCGTACTACGAGCCGTGGGGCTATACGCCGCTCGAAAGCCTGGCGTTTAAGGTACCGACCATCACAACGTCGCTGGCGGGCTTCGGGCTGTGGGTCGAGGAGAAATACCGCGGCGCGCATCCTTCGATAGAAATCATCCGCCGTAACGATGTGAATAACGATTATGTGATAGACAGCATTGCCAAGAAGCTGAAGGAATTTATCGCGCTTACGCCGGAAGAGATGCTGGCGGTGAAGGAGAATGCGAAGGATGTTTCGACCATTGCCCTGTGGGAAAATCATATTAAATATTATAAGAAGGCAGCTGCCATTGCGCTGCAGAAGGTCTCGGGTCATGCGTCCGACATCGCCCCGCTGCAGGAAGACACCCTCCCGATGACCGACACGCCGCTGGTGGTAAACCGTCCGCACTGGATGCAGGTGATGGTGCATAAGCATATCCCCGAAAGCCTGTCGGCGCTCGAAGAGCTGTCGAAAAACCTGTGGTGGTGCTGGAACAGGGAGGCGGTCGAGCTGTTTGCGAGCATCGACCCCGCGCAGTGGAAAACGTCGGGTTACAATCCGGTAGCGTTGCTGGGTATGATTTCGCTCTCGCGCTATCGGGAACTGGAGAAGGACGCCGCGTTTGTGCACAAGCTGCAATCCGTCCATGCGCAGTTCACGGCTTACATGGCGGCAAAGAATACGACCGACGGGCCGCATATTTCCTATTTCAGTATGGAATACGGCCTGCATTCGTCGCTGAAAATCTATTCGGGCGGGCTGGGTATCCTCGCGGGCGACTACCTGAAGGAAGCCAGCGACAGCAATGTCCGCATGACCGGCATCGGGTTGCTGTACCGGTACGGGTACTTTACGCAGAAGCTCTCGGCTGCCGGCGACCAGGAGCATGAGTACGACCCGCAGGACTATATGAAAATCCCGGCCGTGCCCGTGCGCGATGCCCACGACAGATGGCTGACGGCCGCCGTGGCCTTCCCCGGCCGTACGGTGCATATCCGCGTCTGGCGTGCCGATGTCGGGCGCGTGGCGCTCTACCTGCTCGATACCGACTTTGAAGATAACCTGCCCGAAGACCGCAGTATCACGCATCATCTTTACGGGGGCAACCTCGAAAACCGCCTCAAGCAGGAAATGATACTCGGCATCGGCGGCATCCGTGTCCTGCGGACGCTGAATGTGCCCGATGATGTCTATCACTGCAACGAAGGCCATGCGGCATTCACCGGTCTCGAACGCCTGCGCGAATATGTGATGGACGGGAACCTGATGTTCACCGAAGCGATGGAAGTCGTGCGCGGCTCGTCGCTCTTTACCACCCATACGCCCGTACCGGCCGGCCACGATGCGTTCTCGGAAAACCTGCTGCGTACCTATATGTCGCATTATCCCGACCGTCTCAAAATATCGTGGGAGCAGATGATGTCGTTAGGCAAAATCCACCCCGGCGACCCGAACGAAAAATTCTCGATGAGCTACCTCGCCGCCAATCTCTCGCAGGAAATCAACGGCGTGAGCTGGCTGCACGGGCAGGTGAGCCGCGAGATATTGAAAGACCTCTGGCCTGGATACCTCTCCGAAGAGCTGGAAGTAGGCTATGTAACCAACGGCGTCCATTATCCGACATGGACGGCGCCCGAGTGGAAGGAAATCCACGCCGAAGTGTTCGGCCCGGAATTTCAAACCCATCACTACGACAAAAGCTGCTTCCAGGGCATCTACAACGTCGATGGACTCCGCATCATGGACACCCGAAACAGGCTCCGCAAAAAACTGATAGCACACATCAAAGACGCGCTGAACTCCTCGCAGTCGTACCTCTCGCCGAAGCAGCTCGTCGAAGTGAAGGAATCCCTGCGCGACGACGTGCTCACCATCGGTTTTGCCCGCCGGTTTGCTACTTACAAGCGCGCCTGCCTCCTGTTCAGCGACCTCGAGCAGCTGAGCGCCATTGTCAATCACCCCACCCGTCCCGTTCAGTTCATTTACGCCGGCAAGGCACATCCCGCCGACAAGGCCGGGCAGGATTTAATCAAACGGATTGTCGAAGTATCGAAAATGCCGCAGTTCATCGGCAAAATCGTCTTCGTTCCCAACTATGACATCGAAACGGCCAAACTGCTCGTGCAGGGCGTCGATGTGTGGATGAACACCCCCACGCGCCCGATGGAAGCCTCCGGTACGAGCGGCGAAAAGGCCGTCATGAACGGCGTGATGCACTTTAGCGTCCTCGACGGGTGGTGGGTCGAAGGGTACAGGGAGAACGCCGGCTGGGCGCTTCCAATGGAACGCGCTTACGAAAGCCAGACATTTCAGGATGAGCTCGACGCGGCGAGCATCTATAATATCATCGAAGATGAAATTGCCCCCGCCTTCTACCTCCGCGACGCCGACGGGCTCCCCCAAATATGGATCACGCACATCAAAAACACCGTGGCCAACGTCGCTTCCAACTTCACCACCAACCGGATGCTGGAAGATTACATGAAGCAGTTCTACAATAAGCTCCACAACCGCCATCGCGACCTGCGCGAAGCCGACTATGCGCTGGCGACCGAACTCGCTGAATGGAAAAAGAAGGTGAAGCGCGAATGGGAACCCATCGAGCCTGTCGGTAAAGACGAAAACACGCACTTCGCCCCCGAACTCGGGCACAATACGGCGATGGATCTCTCGCTGTACATCGGCGAACTGAACCCGGAAGACATTGGCGTCGAATTAGTCATCGCCAAACAGGACAAGAACAACAACTACCAGATGGTATCTACCGTCGAGCTTACTTTTGTTGCCTGTCGCGACCGCGTGGCGACCTACCATCTCGACTTTATCCCCGACGTGCCGGGCACTTACTTCATGGCGCACCGCATCTTTGCCAAAAATCCCCACCTCCCGCACCGGCAGGACTTCCCGCTGGTGAAGTGGATTTAATTTTTTTTGCCAAAAGACCCCCCTTTGTCTCTTTGTCTTGCCGTCTTTACGTCTTGCCATCGCGCGTAGCGGAAGCAGTCATCTTTGACAACATGGCAGGTTTTTTGGTGGCGGCTGTCCGAAAACAGGAAAAATTGGCAGAAAAACAGGTTTGGCATCCCTTTTGACAGAGAACCGGACATGAAATTAAATTTATTATTTATTATTTATTATTAACATTTAAAAATAGTTCAATTATGAAAATTAAACCTTTAGCAGATCGCGTGCTGGTAGAACCGGCAGAAGCGGAAGAAAAAACAGCCAGCGGGTTATTCATTCCCGACACGGCCAAAGAGAAACCCCAACGCGGCAAAGTTATTGCCGTCGGAAACGGGAAGAAGGATGAACCGATGGAGCTCAAAGTGGGCGACGAGGTGCTTTACGGCAAATATGCCGGTACGGAAATCAATTACGAAGGCAAAGATTACATGATGATGCGTCAGTCCGACGTGCTCGCAGTAGTTTAATGCCGGAAGAATTTTTTAACAATCATTAAAAACAAAAGATTATGGCAAAAGAAATCAAATTTAACATTGAAGCCCGAAACCTGTTGAAAGAGGGCGTGGATGCATTAGCCGATGCAGTGAAAATAACGTTGGGCCCGAAAGGCCGCAACGTGGTTATTGATAAAAAATACGGCGCGCCGCAAATTACAAAGGACGGCGTTACGGTAGCAAAAGAAATCGAACTGGAAGACCGGTTTGTCAACACCGGCGCCCAGATGGTGAAGGAAGTCGCCTCGAAAACCGCCGACCAGGCCGGCGACGGTACAACGACGGCCACCGTCCTCGCACAGTCGATTATTAACGTAGGCTTGAAAAACGTAACGGCCGGCGCCAACCCGATGGACTTGAAACGCGGGATCGACAAAGCCGTAACGGTAGTGGTCGATAGCCTCAAGTCGCAAAGTCAGGCCGTAGGCGATGACATTACGAAGATAGAGCAGGTCGCCACCATTTCTGCCAACAACGACAGCAACATCGGGAAGCTGATTGCCGAAGCGATGGGCAAAGTGAAGAAAGAAGGCGTTATCACGGTCGAAGAAGCCAAAGGCACCGATACGGAAGTGAAGGTTGTCGAAGGGATGCAGTTCGACCGCGGCTACATTTCGGCCTACTTTATGACCGACGGCGAAAAGATGGAAGCCGTACTCGAAAACCCGCTTATTCTGATTACCGACAAGAAGGTTTCGACGATGAAAGACCTCATGCCGGTGCTCGAACCCGTGGCACAGAGCGGCAGGGCTTTGCTCATCATTGCCGAAGACGTGGACGGCGAGGCGCTCTCGACGTTAGTCGTCAATCGCCTGCGCGGTACTATTAAGATTGCTGCCGTAAAAGCCCCCGGCTTTGGCGACCGCCGTAAGGAAATGCTCGAAGACATTGCCATCCTGACAGGCGGCATGGTTATCTCCGAAGAAAAAGGCCTGAAGCTCGAAGGCGCCCGGATGGACATGCTCGGCAAAGCCGAAAAAGTAACCATCGACAAGGAAAACACGACTATCGTCAATGGCGGCGGCGATACGAAAGCCATCGCAAACCGCGTGGCGCAAATCCGCAAGCAGATTGACGTTACGACCAGCGACTACGACCGCGAGAAGCTGCAGGAACGCTTGGCGAAATTAGCCGGCGGCGTGGCCGTCCTTTATGTCGGAGCTGCCACAGAAGTGGAAATGAAGGAAAAGAAAGACCGCGTTGAGGATGCCTTAAGCGCTACCCGTGCCGCGGTCGAAGAAGGGATTGTCCCCGGCGGCGGTGTTGCTTATGTTCGCGCCATCGACGCGCTGGATGTCCTCACCGGCGACAACGACGACGAAACGACCGGTATCGCCATCGTTAAGCGGGCGATAGAAGAGCCGTTGCGTCAGATTGTCGAAAATGCAGGAGTCGAAGGCAGCATCGTCGTGCAGAAGGTAAAGGAAGGCAAAGCCGATTTCGGCTACAACGCCCGTACCGACAAGTACGAAAACCTTTACGCAGCCGGTGTTATTGACCCGACCAAAGTTACGCGCATCGCACTGGAGAACGCCGCCTCGATTGCCGGCATGTTCCTCACTACCGAATGCGTACTCGTTGATAAGAAGGAAGAAACGCCCGCAGCTCCCCCCATGGGCGGCGGCATGGGCGGCATGATGTAAGATTTAATGGATTATTGATTGCAAATGGGGCTGTTCGCGAAAGCGAACAGCCCCATTTGCAATTACGAATTACGAATTACGCATTACGGGTTCCCCATTCATTGTAGGGGCAACGCATGCGTTGCCCCTACGTTCGTAATTCGTAATTAAAAAAAGGGGCGAACACACCGGTTCGCCCCTACGTTCGTAATTCGTAATTCGTAATTAAAATAGGCGTGTCATTTTGGCACGGAAGGGAGTATTTTATGCCGTTTTGACAGGAAAGTACCTTCTGCCGACCGGCAGAACCTTCCCGCAGGTCGAAAAGTAGGTTCTGCCGGTCGGCAGAAGGTATATTTGGG
>JAISXF010000027.1 GCA_031270845.1 Prevotellaceae bacterium | reverse complement strand
GCCGTCTTCGGGAACACGGTCGGATAAACATCGCCATATTCTTCGGATTCCAGCTCACATCCCTGGAAAGCCACCATGGCGAATAATACTATTATATACAGGTATATCTTTTTCATTGTTTTCATTTTGTTTAATTTTTTTAATTTTTGAATTGTTTTTCTCATACTTCATACTTCATACTTCATACTTCATACTTCATACTTCATACTTCATACTTCTTTAAAAGGTGATGTCCACGCCGAAGCTGAAACTTCTGATATTCGGGTAGGCACTTGAAATGGTCATGGTAGCCCCTTGTTCGTGTTTGTAAAACGTACCCAGGTCGGTTTCCGGGTCGAGGCCTGTCCAGTTGGTAATCACGAACGGGTTGTTCACATCGACATAAACACGCGCCCGCTGTAAGATTTTCTTCGACAGGGGCAGGGTATAGCCGAGCGTAATGTTCCGGCACCGGATGTAAGAAACCTTCTTGGCGTAATAATCTCCCGTGCCGTAAGCGGCAGAATAAAACAGGCTCGGAGAGGTGGAGCTCTGGTTATCGTGGCGCCATACCCCCAAAATATAGGTGGACACATTTTGCCCGCCCTCGAGGAGCCAGTGCGAGCCGCCTTCATAATAACTTGCAGCGGCGAGCCGGTTGACCTCGCCGTAGAAATAGACGTTCAGGTCAAAATCTTTATAGCGCACTGTGTTGTTAATACCGAAATAGAAGGCCGGGTCTCTGGAGCCTTGATACACGAAGTCATAGTTGTTCAGCATTCCATCGGGCACGCCGTCAGGGCCGCTGAGGTCTTTTATCTTCACCTGTCCGGGCAGCAGCAGGGGCTGGTGCGCGGGCGCCGTTTCTCCCGCCTGCAATATGCCGTCCGAGAGCATCGTCCACGACGCCCGTATCGGGTCGGTAGCCGACTCATAAATGGCCGGTTTCCATTCGGGGTCGCGCTCTAACCAGCGGTCGCGGTAGAACGACCAGGTGAGGTCGGTACTCCACTCAAAATCCTTGTTTTTCAGGTTCACCGTGTTGATGGTGAGTTCGACGCCCTGTCCCTGCGTTTTCCCGATATTGGCGGCAATAGACATGATCTCGTAGTACGACATCAGATTTTTAGAGCTTAGCAGGTCGGAAATGACGCGGTCGTAGTATTCCGCCGTCACATTAATTCTACCGTCAAAGAAGCCCAGGTCGAGCCCGATGTTCAACTCGGTAGTGGTTTCCCAGCGCAGTTGCGGGTTCCCCAGCCGGGTGGGATGGAGCCCGATGGCGTATGTGCCACTACCGAAGTTCATCGACTGACCGTTCACGGTGTAAACATCTAAGGTTTGGTTGCCGATATTGGAATTACCCGTTTGTCCGTAACTGACCCGCAACTTGCCGTTCGAGAGCCACGACGTGAAGGGCTGCATAAAGGCTTCGTCGGTGAAGCGCCAGCCGAGCGAGGCCGAGGGGAAGTATCCCCAGCGGTAGTCAGGATTGAAATTGGAGGCGCCGTCGGCGCGTAGCGTCGCCGTGAGCAGATAGCGCCCAAGGAACGAATAATTCACTCGCGCGAAATAAGAACCCACCGCGCTTTTGCTGGCCCAGGAACCGACGCTCGGCTTTGAAAACGCACCGAGCCCTAAATTATTGTATAGAAATGCATCTAATATGAAATCCTGATTGCCGGCCAGCTCCCCTTCACTGTTGAAGCCCTGCCACGAATAGCCGGCCAGCGCGGTAAAGTTATGCGCGCCGATTTCTTTCGTCCACGTGGCGGTAACATCCATCAGGTAATCTAAGTTGTCGCTTTCCGAAATGTTGGCCTTTCCGTTCACCTGCGCGCCATCCCGGGTTGTTTTGGGAAGATACACTTTCCGTTTGGAATTGCGCCGGTCAGCCCCCAGCGAGGCTCTCAGCGTCAAGCCCGTGATGGGTTCCACTTCCACGTAGGCCATACCCAGCATCCGGTCTTTGGTAGAGTTATCAACAATGTTAAGCTGGGATACCGGATTGATGGCAATCGGCCGGTCGGGATCGACGGTATAATCGCCCGTCGTTGGGTCAATCACCGGAAGCGTCGGGTTAAACTGCACGGCCATTCTAATCACACCGTCTCGCTGTTGAAGCGCATCAGTGCCGTATTCCATCGGTATATTATGATACTGGTTGCGGCTCAAGCTCAATGTTACACCGGCTTTCACGAAGCGGGAAATTTTCTGGTCAAGATTGAACCGGGCCGTGAACCGGTTCATATCATCATTTTTAATAATCCCTTCCTGGTCAAAATAATTGACAGAGGCTAAGTAGCGGGTCGTTTCATTACCGCCGGTCATCGACAGGTTATGCGACTGCTGCACGCCGATACGGCTGATTTCATCTAACCAGTCCGTTCCCTCAACCCTTGAAATCTGACGGTCGGAATACTTGGGCACAAAGGGACGCACCACATGCCCCGGGTTGAGCTGAACATAACCCGCATACACATCCAGCGCGTTTGATCGCAAATACTCTTCATAGAGTGCGGTATTCCGCTGTACCATGTACTCCTTCGCGTCCAGCATGTCATAATTCCGGCTTATCTGCTGCACGGATACATTCCCCGAATAGGTAAGGTTTATTTTCTTATCCTTGCCCCGTTTGGTGGTAACGATAATCACACCGTGCCCCGCCCGCGAGCCGTAGATAGCCGTAGCGCTGGCGTCTTTGAGCACTTCAATCGACTCAATGTCATTCGGATTTATGCTTTCCAGCATATTATCCATTATGCCATTATAGACCCCAATGTCCCCCGACGACTCTTCGGCGGTCCGCGACACCGGGAACCCGTCAATAATAATTAACGGCTCATTGCCGGCGCCGGTCGAGGTCTCGCCGCGAATGCGGAACTTTGTCTTGCCGCCCGGCTGGGCGCTGGCCTGCGACACCTGCATCCCCGCGGCCTTACCCGCCAGCGCATGACTGATGGTACTGTAAGTCTGCACGGGCATTTCGGCCACCTTTACCGACGAGACGGCGCCGGTGAGGTCGCGTTTCTTCTGCGTGCCGTAGCCCACTACGACTACCTCGTCGAGGGCGCTCACGGTTTCTTTCAACGTTACGTCAATCACCGCGCGACCGTTCACCGCGATTTCCTGCGTGGTGTAGCCCATGAAGGAGAACACCAGCACGGCCTTGCCGTCGGGCACGGTAATAGCATAACTTCCATCACTGCCTGATATAACGGCAGTAGCATGTCCTTTCACGGCGATGGTTGCCCCTGGCAACGCGCCGTTCACATCGGTAACCGTTCCTCGAACGGTAACCTGTGCCGCCACCGTCCCGCACAGGAACACAAACAGGCCGCACATAAGCAATTTAAAGATTTGTGGTTTTTTCATTGTTTTTAAAAAAAATGGTTTAATAGATATTTAATGGATGCAATTTTTATTATGTTGAATACAAAAAAGAAAAACCACCCCCTTCAAACGAAAATGAACTTCACAATGACCGGCTTAACAACTCCACCGCCGAAGGCTTCCAGTGCGGTGTGCAGATAGTTGAATACAAAAAAGAAAAACCAGCCCCCTCAAACGAAAATAAACTTCACAATGACCGGCTTAACAACCCCACCGCCGAAGGCTTCCGGGACGGTGTGCAGATAATTGAAAAAAATCCCGTAAATTTGTGGCATTCTAATTATTATTTTCGTGAAACCAACAGTACCTCTTCCCGAACGACTTCGCCCGCAAACCCTTGACGGTTATGTGGGGCAGCGCCACTTAGTGGCGCCCGGGTCGGTATTGCGGACGATGATTGAGTCGGGCAATATCGCGTCGTTTATTCTGTGGGGGCCGCCCGGCGTGGGTAAAACAACGCTGGCGCGCATTATCGCCAACACACTCAACCGGAGGTTCTTCAACCTCTCGGCTATCAACTCCGGCGTCAAGGATGTGCGCGACGTAATCGACAAGGCCAAAAGCCAGCGTTTTTTCGACAGCCCCCCTCCTATCCTTTTTATTGATGAAATTCACCGGTTTAGCAAGGCGCAGCAGGACTCGCTCCTCGGCGCCGTCGAAAACGGCACGGTGGTGCTTATCGGCGCTACGACCGAAAACCCCTCGTTTGAAGTCATTTCGCCCCTGCTCTCGCGCTCGCAGGTGTTTGTTTTGAAATCGCTGGAAGTGGCCGACCTCGACGACCTGCTGCAGCGCGCCATCACCGAAGACATATATCTCAAAACCCGTACTTTCGACATTCAGGAGAAGGAAGCCCTTTTCCGCTTTGCGGGAGGCGATGCGCGCAAACTGCTCAATATTATCGACCTCCTCGTCGGCGCCGCCCCTGAGGGCGATACGGTAACGGTCGATAATGCCGGCGTCGTCCGGTGCTTGCAGGAGAATATCGCGCTGTATGACAAGAACGGCGAACAGCATTATGACATCATTTCGGCGTTTATTAAGAGCATGCGCGGCAGCGACCCCAACGCCGCCGTGTACTGGCTGGCGCGGATGCTCGCCGGCGGCGAAGATCCGCTCTTTATCGCACGCAGGATGCTCATCCTCGCCGCCGAAGACATCGGCATCGCCAACCCCAACGCCCTGCTGCTGGCCAATGCCTGCTTCGACGCAGTGGCGAAAATAGGCCCGCCGGAAGCGCGGATTATCCTGTCTCAAACAGCGGTTTACCTCGCCACGTCGCCGAAGAGCAACAGTACTTACATGGCTATCGAAACGGCGGCGGCGCTGGTCGGCGAAACGGGCGATCTGCCGGTGCCGCTCCACCTGCGCAACGCCCCGACGAAGCTGATGAAAGATTTGGGCTATCATAAAAATTATAAATATGCGCATGACTTTGAAAATAATTTCGTTAATCTCGAATATCTGCCCGAAAAAATCGCCGGCACGCGCCTCTTTGAGCCTTCCGACAACCCCAAAGAGCATCCCCTGCGGGAGCTGCTGCGCAAACTGTGGCCGAAATACGGCTATTGATGAAGGATGAAATAAAATAGGAAACATTCAAAAACTAATATCATACAACGATGAAAAACAATAATGTACAAACAGCACAGGCCGACTTTCCGGCCATGAAAAACCGCTTTTTCCTGATTGCAGGCCCCTGTGTGGTCGAAAACGAGGCGCTCTGCATGCACGTGGCCGAGACCGTTATCCGGCTCGCCGAAAAGCACGGCATCCCTTACGTATTCAAGGCCTCCTACCGCAAAGCCAACCGCTCGCGGAGCGACTCCTTTACCGGTATCGGCGACAGAGAGGGGTTGCGTATTTTACATAAAATACGTAATACATACCACATTCCCGTGCTTACCGATATTCATTCTCCCGATGAGGCCATCCTTGCCGCTGAGTATGACATCGACATCCTGCAGATTCCGGCTTTCCTGTGCCGTCAAACCGACCTGCTTGCCGCCGCCGGTCGAACCGGCCGGATGGTCAACGTGAAGAAGGGGCAGTTCGTATCGCCTGAGGCGATGCGCTTTGCGGTGCAGAAAGTGCAGCAGGCCGCCGGTCGCAAAGACATGGTGATGCTCACCGAGCGCGGCACGCAGTTCGGGTATCACGACCTCGTGGTCGATTTTCGCGGCATCCCCGAAATGCAGGAGCTCGACGTGCCGGTGGTGCTCGACGTAACCCACTCGCTGCAGCAGCCGAACAGGCCGGGAGGCGTTACCGGTGGCCGTCCCGAGATGATTGAAACCATCGCCAGGGCGGGGGTCGCCGTGGGCGTCGATGGCTTGTTTATCGAAACCCATCCCGACCCCTCGAAAGCCCTTTCCGACGGGGCAAACATGCTCAAATTAAGCCTTCTCGACGGGCTTTTGCAGCGGCTCATGGCCATCGAAAAGGTGATACATCAAATCACGTGAGGAAATTTTTTTTAATGCGCGTGGTACAATTTGAAAAAAAGTTAGTGTCTTTGCAATCGATTTAATTTTAATAAAAATGATAAGCAAATTAAATAAGAGACAACGCGCAATGAATGGTATGACGTTCGCCTTCGCCTTCGGGCGGGGCTTTCTTTTTTTTACGGATGTCGGAGGCGCAAAGCGCGGGGCATTCGTCGCCGTTACGGGCGCGTTCAACGGGAAATTGGGCGCGTTGGTCGATTTGTTTGCGATATTTGGCCGGAAGGCCGTATCTTTGCATCCAAATTACGTTTATTAATTAAAAACATACTATGATGGAAAAAAATTCAATCTCCTGTTCTCGCGGTTATCGCGGTAATGGCCTGTTTTGCGGGCTTCTTTTGGTGGCCTTCGGGCTGCTGTTTTGGGGTATCAACTGCGGGGTGATTCCGACGGGGTTCCGGCGGGTGTTTATTTCGTGGCCGATGGCGGGTGTCGTCGCCGGCGTGCTGCTGCTCTGCAAGCGGCGTCTTTGCTGGGGTGCGCTGTTGCTGGTTACCGGCATTTTCTTTATTATGCCCCGCGTAGCGGATGCGCTGCCCGATGTCTTCCGGGCGTTTCCGGCCGATTATCTGCCGACGTTCTGGCCGATGCTTTTAATTCTGCTGGGGCTGCTGCTTATTTTTTACTGGGTTCGGCGCCCGGGCAAGGGCGGAAAGCCGCGCTGTTCGTGGCCTCTGGAGCATGCCTTCGGCCGTCGGAAAGCCGCCGGTGCGGCCGACTGTTCCGATTTGAATGCGCTGTTCGGCAACGGCGAATATATTGTCCTCGAGCCGGTGTTTAGCGGAGCAAAGCTGAATGCCGTATGCGGCAGCATCACGTTCGACCTCACGAAAACAACGCTACCCGAAGGCGACACGGTGATTGATGTCAATGCCACGATGGGCAGTGTGGTCATTGTCGTGCCGAGGAGCTGGCAGGTGGTACCGAATATCAGTCCGGTACTCGGCGAGGTGGCCGACAAGCGTCGGGCTGACGCCGAATGCGACTCCTCGCGCCGCCTGCTCCTCACCGGCGTCTGCACCCTGGGGAACGTGGAAATTCACAGCTAACCATCACCGGTTGATGACTCACGGAAGGCGTTTATTACGGTACCTGTTATGCTGGGCGGGCTATGCCGCGCTGCATGGCACGGCGCTGGCTGTGTGCAGCGATGCCGCGCCGGAAACGGTGGTGGTCGATACGGGGCTTTTCACGGTGATGTTCGGGGCTTTGGGACTGCTGCTGTCGCTGGCGATACGCTTCGCGAAGTTTGACCGGATGCCGTATTTCCGGCGGTCGGTTACTTACGTGCTTCTGGCGGTGGAGTTCACCGGCAGCGGCATCGGCCTCACGTACGGATGGCTTTACCTGCTGATGCCGGAACCGGACTACCTCTCGATGCTGCCGTTGCTGCCCATGCAGGCGCTGCTGGGGTTGCTGCTGTATGTTATCCTCCGGCAATATAACAGTCCTCAAGCGACGGAGGAGGAAACCGCCCCTGCCTCCCTGCCGGCAGCTCCTCCCCTACTGCCGGTTGCCCCTGAACCGCTGCCGGCTGCTCCGGCGGTAGCCGAAAGCCTGCTCATCGACCGTATTGCCATAAAAAACGGCGCGGCCATCGACCTCATTCCAATAGACGATGTGTTTTATCTGCAGGCCTACGGCGACTACGTGCTGGTGTTTACCGAGACGCGGAAATACGTGAAGGAGCAGACGTTGAAATATTTTGAAGAGCGGCTGCCGGCGGGGCGGTTTGTGCGGGTGCACCGGTCGTGTATTGTTAATGTCGGCAAGCTCTCGCGGATAGAACTGCACGAAAAGCAGACGCAGCAGATTACGCTCAAAAACGGCCATCGGCTAAAAATGAGCGCGGGGGGCTATAAGGCGCTGCGGGTGGCGCTGGGGCTGTAGGGCATTCGGTTTCCGAAAATCAATACTGGTCGATAACAATGCGGTCTTCATCCATGACGATATACTTCCGCTTTATGGCCTCGTGTATGCCCCGGTACATGGCCGTGTCAATCTTAATGCCGGCATGGGAAAAGCCGAATAGCTGGATGGTTACCCGTATCAAATCGCCGGCGGGCAGGCTGATTTGCTCGGAGAGCATCTGCCGGATGCCGTTGGCGATTTCGAGCGGCGGCAAGTCGGGCGCGTCGCGGGTCGATTCGGGACGGTATGCGCGGTACGACCTGTACTGCTCTTCGTTGAGCCAGAAGAAATCGGGGTCATAGATGCCCGTTTCCCGGTAATACGGGAGCTGCCGGAAGAGGGTTTCAAAATAGCGGTCTATCCGCCTGCCCATCCGGCTGCGCCATGCCTTCAACACCCTCTTGCATACGACAGGCCGGCTCACGGGGGCTTCGGTTTCGATGACCTTGCTTATCTGTGCGAGAATAAACGCTTCGTTTTCGGGCGCGAAGAATGAATCGGGCGGGCGACCGGCGGGCATCAATACCGTGTAAACGTAAGGCTGCCGGTTTGTCGGTACGGCCGGCGGGGCAGCTACCGGCGGGGCGAGGTCTTGCGGAGGCGTATCCATAGCTGTTTCTATTGGGGGTTCTTCGGACAGGGCGGGTTGGGCTGCCTGCGCTTTTTCGATTTCTTCGATGATGCCGGAGAGCACCTCCCGGCGGTTTTCCCACCAGTCCATTGTCCATATCCGGTGTATGTTCCAGCCGAGCAGCCGCAGGGCATTGTACTGTACGATTTCGCGGTCGCTGGCGGTTTTTGTCTGCCAGTAATTGTCGCCGTCGCAAAGAATGCCCAGAATGTATCGCGACGGGTTGTGGCTATCGACGATACCTATATTTATACGGTACCCGGAAGCGCCGATATGGGTGTGGACTTCGTAGCCGTGCTGCCGTAATTCGCCGGCGATAATATCTTCTATCGCCTTGGCCGGCGTGCCGCCTGATGCATAATTCAACATGGTCTGTTTACCTTTCTGTGCATATTCGAGGAACGACTTTAAGCCGGCGACCCCTACCGCCGAGGTGCGGTTTAAGTCAATCATCTCGGGCAAGAGCGATGAGTAAACGGTCATCTCGTAGCGTGCCCGCGATACGGCGACATTGAGCCGTCGCTCGCCGCCGAGCCGGTTCAGGGGGCCAAAGTTCATGCTGACCCTGCCCGCCGCGTCGGGGCCGTAACCGACGGAGAAGAGAATAATATCGCGCTCGTCGCCCTGCACGTTCTCAAGATTTTTGATGAACAGCGGCTCGCTCGATTCGTAGGCGATTTTTTCCATCTCCGGGTTGTTGACGAAGAGTTCCGAGATCATGTCTTCTATCAGCGTCTGCTGGACGGAGCTGAATGTTACGACGCCGATGCTTTTTTTGGAGAGCGTTTCGTCCGACAGGCGACGGGTTATTTCCTGCACAACGGCCTGCGCTTCGATGGTGTTCTGCCTCGATTTTCCCTTGTCGTAACAGCCCGGTATATGCACAAACCGGACTTTCGACTCGATATTGTCCGGCGACGGGAATGTAAACAGTTTGTTGTCGTAGTACTGCGCGTTGCTGAATGCAATCAGGCTTTCGTGCCGGCTTCGATAGTGCCAGAGCAAGTGCTTGGAGGGCATCGCGAGAGCGAGACAGTCGTCGAGAATACTTTCCAAATCTTCCATTTCGATATGCTCTTCATCGACGGTATTTGTCGAGAAGAAAGTGGTTGGCGGCAACTGCTTCGGGTCGCCGACGATAACGATATTCTTACCGCGGGCGATGGCGCCAATCGCTTCGGAAGTGGGCATCTGCGAGGCCTCGTCGAACACAACCAAATCGAACTTGTCGGCATCGGCATCAATGTACTGCGCCACCGAGATAGGACTCATCAACATGCACGGGCAAAGACGCGAGAGCAGTATCGGAATCTGGTCGAACAGCTTGCGGATAGACAGCCCCCGCCCGTTACTCCTGATACTGCGCTGCAAAATGCCGACTTCCGAGTTTTGCGTCGCGGCGATAGCAAACGAGGGAATGTTGGCGGCCAACTTTGCATACAGTTCCCTCCTGGCCAGCGTTTCAAATTTGACGGCTAAGGATTTGTATTTTGCTATCACTTCGTTAAACAGTTTCCCCTTAAACATCTCGAGGGTTCGTTCCCGCGCAATGATGTACTGGATGACGGTATGGTAAAACCCTTTATAGAAGGCGTCCTGCAGCTGTTCCGTCGGGATATTGCGCTGCCGGTACTCGTCGGCCACAAAGCCTAACTGCAGTTTTTCCATCCGATTGCAAATCAAAAGCCACTGGTACCAGTCTTTCAGGCGGTCTAAATTATCGAGCCATGCCTGGAGACGGTCGATGGCGCTGTCAATCCACGACGGTTCGTCGTTGTACAGATAATCTTCGGCATACCGGAGCTTTTCCCGTAAGCGGCTTTCCAACGCTGTAACGGTTGAAAATTTCTGGATAAAGAAGAGCAAATCCTTTTCGTACCTTGTCTTGAAGAGCGCAATGCCGTCGGTAAGCCGGCTTGCCAGATTGCGCTTGATGGCCGGTATTTCGGTTATGTCGCCGGTGAGCGTATAAAGCGACCGGTTGATTAGTTCGCAATCGGTTATTATCTGTTCGACAGCCGTCCAGTCTTCTTTTCCCTTGCCGGCAAAACGGCCGAACAGGAGGGGTAAATCATGGTATTGCGCGATGAAACGGTCTTCTTCCTGAAATTTGATAATCAGGTTCAGGATGTTTTTGACATCAAATTCTGGCCGCCCGGAAGCATGCAGCGAGAGCTGTTTTTTAATGTTTCGCTGCTTGAAATATTTTGGAAGAAACCATTTATTTTCACTCGTATTCCATTCCGACAGCAGGCGCCGCGCAGGGAGCGATAAAACCTCTTCGGCGAATAGAGTGAGGATGCTTTCTTTGAATTTATCCCGCTCCTTTCCATGCAGGACGACGTTTTTGTAATCGTCCAGTATTTCGTGAAGCCGTTCGTGGGTTAATAATGCGGGCGTCAGTTCGGGAATATGCAGGAGCGTCTTCACAATTTCGACAATGGTCGCGGTCTGCTGTTTGGTACATAGTTTTTCATCGAACAAAGCGACCGTGCCGTCGATTTTCGATTTGACAGAGGGTAAATCGGCCAGCAGTTTAAGGATGATCGTTTTCACTTCTTCCTTTAAGATGGCCGAATATTCTGTGATATAAACGGCATTAAACGGATGGCTGTGTGGATGTCCGCAAAACTTACCGACATTGACCAAATCGTCGAACGTATCCTGCCAGTCGGTCATTGTCTGTGGCGAAACGGTATCCAGCAGGTGCGCGGGGAAATTAATTTCCGTTTCGTTTTCGATAGTCAGGTAGCGGGTTATGGCGTCGTATATCGACAGCCCGACGATATGTTTATGATGCAGGGCATTGATGTAGGCATTCAGTTCGGAACGAAACCCGTGCAGCCGAATTGCTTCCTGCCTGAAGTCCTCCGGCGAAGCGAACTTCACGACTTCGGAGGCTTCTTTCAGCTGTGTCAGTATCATCGACTTTTGCGTTTTATTTGAATACAGTTCGAGACAGAAAGGCGCCAGGCCAATAGCCTTTAAGCGGTTTTTTACAACCGAAAGCGCCGCCATCTTTTCGGCCACAAACAGCACCCGTTTACCGCGGTACAGGGCATTGGCAATGATATTGGTAATGGTTTGTGATTTCCCCGTTCCCGGAGGGCCGTGTAAGATATAGCTTTTATCGTTCATCGCTTCGTAAATCGATTCCAGCTGCGACGAGTCGGCGCCAATCGGCAAGAGAATATCGGCAGGGCTTAATTCCTTATCCAAAACAGCGGCATTGACGGTATTGTCTTTGATTTCCCATTCGATTTTCCCGTTGATAAGGCTCGACACCAATTTATTTTCCGCCAATTTGTGGCTGTTGTTATGAATGTCGTTCCACATGATGAACTTGTTGAACGAAAAGATACCGAGTATGGCCTGTTCTTCGACATCCCACTTGCGCCGGTTTATAATGCTGTTGCGGAAAATAGAAAATATCAGCCGCACATCGACGCCATGCTCTTCCTGCGGCAGGGGGTCTAACCCGAGAACGGTAATTCCAAAGTTCTGACGCAGCATTTCGAGCAGCGTGATATTGATAATCGTATCTTCGTCGCGTGCGCGAATGACATATCCCTGCGCAGCCGATTTACGGATAATCTCAACCGGCAGGAGCAGAATGGGCGCATATCGCGGCCGCTCGCTGTTCGGCGTTTCAAACCATTTCAACAAGCCCAAAGCTATATATAAGGTGTTGGCGCCGTTTTCTTCTATGGATAAACGCGAAAAACGGTAGAGATAAGTCAGGGCTTTGGCAAGTTCGATTTCCGGAAGGTAGGAACGAAGCCGCTTTTGCAGCATCTCGGATTTTACGAGTTCTATCACCGGGCTTTCGCTCGGCAGATGATAGATACCGAAATTATATACCGGATTCTCGCAGTCGGCAGGGCGGGGCATAATCCGAAATTCATCGCCCGCCGCCACCGCGTCTTCAAAGGTATCAAGGCTTGCCGAGATAAGCTGCAGCGTTTTCTTCGTAATCCGAATATTAAGCAAATTATTGCGCAGACTTAAATCAAGGAGTTTCCGTTCCCAGAACAGCTGTTTACTCATCTCTATTTTGCTGCTTATACCCGACAAGTCATAGGGATTCACATTTCCAATCTTGACATTCGATTTATCGGTCGTTTGAGCCGCTTCGAGCGTCTCGCCCTGCTGGGCATTACCGATGCGTGGCGGTAAAGGGTGTATGCTTGCCAGCCGGCAGCGTTTAATATCAATCGCCAGCACAAAGCCCGACTCATCAATGAGGCAGTCATCGGCGGCGGTAACGGCCTGCTCGAAGTTCATGTCGTTGTTTTGATTCATGCCGGTGGCTTCGACAAGTGTTATTTCGTTGATGCCATCGGCGATGCGCTTTGTCAGAAACGAAATATCGTCGGTAATGGTATCCAGAAACGTATCAGGAATAAGCCATCCGCCGGCAAAGGCATGATTCCGGACGATAACAATAAGCGGATGAATACCGATAGCTTCCAGGCACGAAGCATACAGTAGCGCCATATCGAGACAGGTTCCCATTTTCTGCGACAGCACGGTATTCACCAGCCGGATACGCAGCCCCTGATTCTCAAAATTCGCCGGCGCGGCGCTGCAGGCAATATTATGCTCGGCAATGGCCGTATAAACAGCCGCCATCTGTTTACGCACGCGGTTCGGGTTGCGGCTTTGGTATTCATCAAGCTCGCGGCTGCCCGTCCACCGTTCGAGTATCGCCGAGGCGCGTTTGAGTATCGACTCCAGCGCCGGATGGTCGGGCGTAACAAACGCCGAGAGCATTTCTGGAAGTACCATCACCCCAGGCCACTGGTCGAAAACCAGCAAACTGACAGGATAACTTTCAGAAAATAATATGTCGTCGGCCACCGCAATTTCGAGCCGCAGACTGCCCGCCAGCCGCTCGGTGAGCCGCGTAAAGAAGTTCGTCGATAACGTCAGGCGCAGATCGTCTATTTTTAATATCGAGTTGGCCGGAATGACTTTGACAATGCGAATAACTGTTTCCGCAAATTCCGGTTCGGAAGTGAGCGTAATCTGAATATCGGTGAGGTCGCTGTCGGTTTGGTTTTCGATGGAAAAACGGCGGATGACCGCCACTTTATGTTCCTGCATCGAAAAATTGATGGCCGGCAAGCAGGTAAATTCAACATCTATCGGAGCGCGGGCAGCGTCTGCCTCCGATGTGAATAAATTTTCTAAAATATTTTCTTCTATTTCCATAAAAACCCATTTTAGCCTGCTCAAAGGTGAAAAAAATAATACTATTGCACTAAAAGCCGCACAAAGGTACAATTTTTTATATGGAAAACAAACGCGCCATCCCCCACGCCGCATCCTGACGTGCATCTCACAATTAATGATTACCTTTGTCCTGCTTTTTTAAAAAAAATATCGAATGGAACATACCGACCCCCAAAGTGCGTGGCAGCGCCTGATAGAATCCGAATACAAACACGGCTTTACCACCGACGTCGAGCAGGAATTTATACCCCCCGGCCTCACCGAAAACACCGTCCGGCTCATTTCCTCGAAGAAGAACGAGCCGGCATGGATGCTCGCCTTCCGCCTGAACGCCTTCCGGCGATGGCAGACGATGACCATGCCCGCCTGGGCGCACCTGCGCATCCCGCCGATCAATTATCAGGATATTATTTATTACGCCGCGCCGAAGCCGCCCGCCACGACCGCGCGGGCCGCCATTGACCCCGAACTGCAGGCCACCTTCGACAAGCTCGGCATCCCCCTCGAAGAGCGGAATATCCTCTCCGGCGTGGCTGTCGATGCGGTGTTCGACAGTGTGTCGGTCAAAACCACATTCCGCGAGTCGCTGGCCGAAAAGGGTATCATATTCTGCTCATTCAGCGAAGCCGTGCGCGACTATCCCGACCTCGTCAAACAGTATCTGGCGTCGGTCGTGCCGGCTGGCGATAACTTCTTTGCGGCCTTGAACAGCGCCGTTTTCAGCGACGGCTCGTTCTGTTATATCCCAAAACACACCCGCTGCCCGATGGAGCTGTCGAGCTATTTTCGCATCAACGCGCGCGGCACGGGGCAGTTCGAGCGCACGCTCATTGTGGCCGACGAGGGCAGTTATGTCAGCTATCTGGAGGGATGCACCGCCCCCCGGCGCGATGAAAACCAGCTGCACGCGGCGGTGGTCGAAATTATCGTCCTCAAAGACGCCGAGGTTAAGTATTCGACCGTCCAAAACTGGTATCCGGGCGACCGGCACGGGCGTGGCGGGATTTATAATTTTGTTACCAAGCGGGGACTTTGCAAGGGCGAGAACAGCCGTCTGTCATGGACGCAGGTCGAAACGGGGTCGGCCATCACGTGGAAGTATCCGAGCACCATTCTGCGGGGCGACCGCTCGCGTTCCGAATTTTATTCGGTCGCCGTTACCAATCATCATCAGCAGGCCGATACGGGGACGAAGATGATTCATATCGGACGCGACACGCGCAGCCGTATTGTGAGCAAGGGCATCTCGGCAGGCCGGAGCCAGAATGCTTATCGCGGGCTGGTGAAGATGACTTCCCGCGCCGACAACGCCCGCAACTATTCGCAGTGCGACAGCCTGCTGCTCGGCAGTCTGTGCGGCGCGCACACCTTCCCTTATATTGAAAACGATAATGATACGGCCATCGTCGAGCACGAAGCGACCACCTCGCGCATCGGGGAAGACCAGCTTTTTTACTGTAATCAGCGCGGCATCTCGACCGAAGACGCGGTCGGGCTCATTGTCAATGGCTATGCCCGCGAAGTACTGAACCAGCTCCCGATGGAATTTGCCGTCGAAGCCCAAAAATTACTCCAAATATCCCTCGAAGGCAGCGTCGGATAGCCTGCGGCGGATGATTTTCGGGTACGAAACCGCCCCCGTCGGGTATAAAATCGCCTCCGCGCCCTGTTTATTTGCAGGAGCGCGGTTTTTTTTTCCCCCTTCGGGGATAAAAAGCCGGTCATTTTAATTTAGAAGATATAATAAGACGTTCCGAATTGGAAATTTGGCGTTATTAGCTCGACACGCCGTGTTCGGAACTCCCAAATTGGAGTTAATAACTCCAAACTTGGAGTTATTAACTCCGAAATTGGAGTTAATAACTCCTAAATTGGAGTTCCGAACTCCGAAATTGGAGTTAATAACTCCTAAATTGGAGTTATTAACTCCGAAATTGGAGTTAATAACTCCTAAATTGGAGTTAAAAGCCTCGCGCGCCGAGTTCCGAACTCCAAATTCCGAGTTCCGAACTCCAAATTCCGAGTTCCGAAC
>JAISXF010000089.1 GCA_031270845.1 Prevotellaceae bacterium | reverse complement strand
CGAAAGCGGCATTGAGACCTTTATTGACGACTCCCATAAGTCAAAATGTAACTATCGGATTGATAATAGCTGCGAAAGCGGCATTGAGACGGGACGGGTAGGCCGGTTGTGTGTTGGTTTTTGGTTGTATCGGATTGATAATAGCTGCGAAAGCGGCATTGAGACATGGTGGCGAGTACGATTACCATCGGTTTCGGCGGTTCGATCGGATTGATAATAGCTGCGAAAGCGGCATTGAGACTTTGAAGCGTTTCTTCTAAATATTCTATAAATTCAATCGGATTGATAATAGCTGCGAAAGCGGCATTGAGACCTCCTGCAAAAGCCCTCTATCGTTTCCTTCTCTACGATCGGATTGATAATAGCTGCGAAAGCGGCATTGAGACCCTGGCGGCCGATAAGGACGGCAAGCTCACGATAGTATCGGATTGATAATAGCTGCGAAAGCGGCATTGAGACTCAAATCGGGATTTTGCAGTAACTCCTCCGTCTTGGCATCGGATTGATAATAGCTGCGAAAGCGGCATTGAGACATGGCTTTTTTTGTTACGGTGTATAGTTCTTTAAATTGTATCGGATTGATAATAGCTGCGAAAGCGGCATTGAGACGTATCAGTTTTTATATAACAATTCTATGTTATTCATATCGGATTGATAATAGCTGCGAAAGCGGCATTGAGACCACCATAGATAGCTTTCTTCAATTATCACATGTACCATCGGATTGATAATAGCTGCGAAAGCGGCATTGAGACTGTAATAATGCTACATATACTCATGTACACTATCGGATTGATAATAGCTGCGAAAGCGGCATTGAGACTGCTTAATCGTTTTTGCTTCCAAAAAGCCGGGGTCAATCTGATCGGATTGATAATAGCTGCGAAAGCGGCATTGAGACGATGACCAAACCCTACCGGAACAACTTCGCGTACGATCGGATTGATAATAGCTGCGAAAGCGGCATTGAGACTTGTTTTTTTGTTAATAAATATGAAGTAATAAAACGGATCGGATTGATAATAGCTGCGAAAGCGGCATTGAGACTGTGTACTGTCGAAATAAACAAACCTGCCCGTTGCGGGATCTGATTGATAATAGCTGCGAAAGCGGCATTGAGACTCATTTGCAATTTTCTATACTATTTTTATAAATACATCGGATTGATAATAGCTGCGAAAGCGGCATTGAGACATTAACCTCTGCAAACAATTCTATAAGGCTTTCCAATCGGATTGATAATAGCTGCGAAAGCGGCATTGAGACATATCATAACAACCTGTAGCCCTGATTATTTTATCTGTATCAGATTGATAATAGCTGCGAAAGCGGCATTGAGACTTTACGATTACTGTTTTTTTTATTTTCAGTTTCCCATCAGATTGATAATAGCTGCGAAAGCGGCATTGAGACATGAGTTGTTGGTTATTTACCACTATTGCACTATCAGATTGATAATAGCTGCGAAAGCGGCATTGAGACATTTATCATAATCTCCTCATTGCGCACCGTGCCATCCAGAATCGGATTGATAATAGCTGCGAAAGCGGCATTGAGACTTTCTGAAAGTTGTCCGATGTAGGCGGTTGGAATGCCATCGGATTGATAATAGCTGCGAAAGCGGCATTGAGACACACCCGTCACTGAGATAGTTGCAGAATTTACTGTTAATCGGATTGATAATAGCTGCGAAAGCGGCATTGAGACTCCCGTATATGGATTTATTCTTATGCTAATAGTAGGCATCGGATTGATAATAGCTGCGAAAGCGGCATTGAGACCTTCTTAAATACACGACAGCGTTGTATAAGCCGTCGATCGGATTGATAATAGCTGCGAAAGCGGCATTGAGACATTGTTTTTTGTCAACTTCCGACCAGACGTCGGTTTATCGGATTGATAACAGCTGCGAAAGCGGCATTGAGACTACAGTTGCCAACAATGACCCGCCCTTTAGGGCCTGTAGATACTTGCGCTTTCCATCGCTACTCCTTTTACGCCATACTGAAGTAGCTTGTCTCTAAGCGACTGCAACTCGGTGGTCTTGATTTTTATGTTACGCAATTGGAAATTCGAAATTTTCATGTACTTTTGCAAAAACACACAAATAATAAAAAAGAAACTATTATGGCAAAAATAAAGGTAACAGGCGCCGGCAGAAACGCCATTAAGACTGCGCCTGTTTATAATCCGAATCTTTGAGAATATCAGTGAGTGTTATCTTGTCCCGGCAATAAATCACACCACCCCCAACTCCCGTCCCACTTTCACAAAGGCTTCAATCGCTTTGTCGAGGTGGGCTTTTTCGTGGGCGGCAGAGAGCTGTACGCGAATACGCGCCTGCCCCTTCGGAACAACCGGATAATAAAACCCCACGACATATATGCCCTCATCCAGCATCCGCGCAGCGAAAGCCTGCGAGAGGCGGGCGTCGTAGAGCATCACGGCGCAGATGGCGCTTTGCGTGGGCTTGATGTCGAAGCCGGCGGCCTGCATCCGGTCGATGAAGTAGCGCACATTCTCCTGCTGTTGAGCGTGCAGGGCATCGCTTTCATCAAGCATTTTAAATACTTCCAGCCCGGCCTTCACTACCGCCGGCGGGATGGAATTGGAGAAAAGGTACGGGCGCGAGCGTTGCCGGAGCATGGCGATAATCTCCCGCCGGCCGGTGGTGAAGCCGCCAATGGCGCCACCGAAGGCCTTGCCGAGCGTGCCGGTATAAATATCAATTTTCCCGTAAACGTCAAAATGCTCGCTCACGCCGCGACCGGTGCGGCCTACGACGCCGGCCGAATGGCTTTCATCGACCATCACCAGCGCGTCGTAGCGGTCGGCGAGGGAGCAGATACGGTCGATGGGCGCGACGTTGCCATCCATCGAAAATACGCCGTCGGTAACGACGATGCGGAAGCGCTGCGCCTGCGCCGTTTTCAGGCAGTCTTCGAGTTCGTCCATATCGGCATTGGCGTAGCGGTAGCGCTGCGCCTTGCAGAGCCGCACGCCGTCGATAATCGAGGCATGGTTGAGGGCGTCGGAAATAATGGCGTCGCGCTCGTCGAAGAGGGGTTCAAACACGCCTCCGTTGGCGTCGAAGCAGGCGGCGTAGAGGATTGTATCGTCGGTACGGAAGTAGCGTGCGATGGCCGCTTCCAGTTCCTTGTGCAGGTCTTGCGTGCCGCAGATAAAGCGCACGCTTGAGATGCCGTAGCCGCGTTCGTCCATGGCGGCCTGCGCGGCTTTGATTACCCGCGGATGGTTCGACAGGCCAAGGTAGTTATTGGCGCAGAAGTTAAGCGCCTCCCGCCCGTCGGCGATGCGAATCACCGCCTGTTGGGGCGTTACTATCACCCGTTCATTTTTGTATAAGCCGGCCGCTTCGATAGCCGTCAGCTCGTTTGTCAGATAATTTTGAAAGGATCCGTACATGATTGTTGAAGTGTTAAATGGTTGAAGTGTTGAATTATTGAGTCAGTAACTGTTTTAGCTTGCGATGCCCGAAGAGGCGGGCGAATTTCCCCGATATTCGCGCGAATTTGCTCCGTATTCGCGCGAATTTCCCCGATATTCGCGCGAATTTTCCCGAAATTCACGTAAATTTCCAAGCCTTCTTCCCCCCGTCAGGGGAAAAAATCCCGTTATGTATCGTTCATCGTTCATTAAAAAAGTATTTTTAGCGAATGCGGTATTATTTCGACGTCGAGGGCTTTTCCCATCGTGCATGACTCGCCGTCGAAATGCACGTAGTCTTCGCGGATGCGTTCAACGGTGATGTGCCGGCCACGAAAGGTGTCGATGTGGCGCGAGCGGTGCAGCGATTTGGTAAAAAGCTTCGGCAGCATGAACGGCAAATCGCTGCGCGGAACATTTTTCCATACCACGATGTCGAGCGTGCCGTCGCGGGTATCGGCCAGCGGCGCGACGTAGGCGTTGTTGCCCCACTGCGAGGCATTGGCAAAGGTAATAAGGAAGGCCGTGCGGATGATTTCCTGCCCGTCGATGCAGAGGCGGTATTCCTGAGGCGTGTAGCGCAGGAACGCCGACGTCGAATATTGAATATATTTCGACAGTCCCCGTCTTTTCGAGGTATTGAAGAGATGCCCGACCAGGGCGTCGAAGCCAATGCCGGCGGTGCAGAAGAAGATTTTATCGTTAATCCGTGCGGCATCGACCGGCTGCACGCGGAAGCGTTTGATACGCCGGATAGCCTTTTTGGTGTTCATCGGTATTTTCAGATGGCGTGCCAGTCCGTTACCCGAACCTGTGGGGACAATGCCCAGGGCGGTCGGGGTGTGCATCAGGGCGCGGGCGACTTCGTTGATTGTGCCGTCGCCGCCGATAGCCACCACGGCGTCGTAGCCTGCTTCGGCATAGCGTTTGGCTTGCCGGTAGCCGTCGCCGGCGTATTGGGTGGTGTAGAGCAGCGTTTCGTAGTCGGGCAGCAGCCCGAATGCTTCGCCGATGTGCTTCCACAAGGTGCGTTTGCTTCCGGTGCCCGACACGGGGTTCATAATAAAGGCTATCTTACGCATCGACGGTCGGGGTTTGCTGGACGACTTTGATAAAAATATCATTCATCGACGGTATCAGTTCGCGAAATTCGGTGATTTCAACATGCGGCAGCAGTTCCTCCAGCAGCCGGTTGGCCGTTTGCCCGGGCTGGAGGCGGACAACCGCCTTATCGTACCCCTGCGCGCATTCAGCGGTAGCGACGGCGTAGCCCGACAGCCGGTGCGCGAGATTGCCGGCGGCGCCGCGGCCGGTTATTTCGACCACATTGTCGCCATACTGCCGGCGGATTTCATGCAGCTTTCCCGAAAGCACCACCCGCGACCGGTCGATAAGCGAAATTTCGTCGCACAACTCTTCGACCGAGGCCATGTTATGCGTTGAAAAGATGATGGTACTGCCGGCGGCTTTCAGGGCGAGGATTTCTTCTTTCAGAAGATTGACATTGATAGGGTCGAAGCCGCTGAAGGGCTCGTCGAAGATAAGCAGCGGCGGGCGGTGGAGGATGGTAACGATAAACTGCACTTTCTGCGCCATGCCTTTCGACAGCTCTTCCACCTTCTTGCTCCACCAGGCCTCGATGCCGAACTTGTCAAACCAGCGTTTCAGTTCGGTGATGGCGTCGCGGCGCGAAAGCCCTTTGAGGCGTGCCAGGTAGATGGCCTGTTCGCCGACTTTCATTTTCCGGTACAGCCCGCGTTCCTCAGGCAGGTAGCCTATTTTATAGATGTCATCAGGCGCAAGCCGATGCCCGTCGAAAAGGACTACCCCGCTGTCGGGCGCCGTAATTTGATTGATAATGCGGATAAGTGTTGTTTTCCCTGCGCCGTTCGGCCCCAGCAACCCGAAGACATGCCCGCGCGGCACGGCAACGCTCACCGCATCCAACGCCAGATGATGCGCATAGCGTTTCGTTACATTCTCTGTTACCAGTACATTCATGATATTTTCTTTTTTGCAAAGATAGGCTTTTTTTAGTTGAAAGTTGAAAGTTGCGAAACAATTACGAATTACGAATTACGAATTACGGTTGATGCGTAATTCGTAATTGCGAAGCCGTAATTCGTAATTGTCTCACCGAACCCGGCTCGTGAGGGGGTATTTGAGGCCGCTGTATCTGCTCAGGCGTGCCGATACGCGCCCGACGATGATAGGGGTTTCTATCAGCAGGGGGACGTGGTTTTCGTCGTCGGAAATCCAGATATGGATTTCGTTTTTGCCGTCGAAGACATCACCGGCGACAGGCTTCGCGGCGATTTTGATGCAGTTGAAGGTCCCGAGTCCGCTGATTTTTTTGGTTTCCCTGCCGATGTACCGGTAGTAAATATCATAAACGCCGGCATCGACGGCAAAAGAAATGGGGACGGTGCGGTTGGGGTCGAGGTTGGCGAAGTCGAGGTGCCGGAAGTTGTATATTAAACTGATGACGTCGAACGTGCAGGCTTTTCCCTGGATGACGGTGTCTTTCGCCGGGTTCGTTTTCCGCTGTACGGAGGCGTTGATGGTATAATCGGCGTCGTTGAAGGTAAATGTATTTTTCATTTGGTATCCGCCTTCGTTGATGTGCCGGTGGAAGTATATCGGCCGGAGGTTTCGGACGAGGAAGCGCGCTTCGTAAACGTCGCGGACGGTAAAGAAGTTGTCATAGAACTTGTAGGTTTTGGCGTATGCGCGGGCATAGAAGTAGGTGGTGTCGCGGAACCGTTCCTCGCTGAGGCTGATGGTGGCTTCGCCCACGTCGGTATTGATAAGTCCCCACTTATAATTGGCGACGATGGTGAGCTGTTCGCCTCCGGCGAATGCTAATTCTTCGGGTCGGAGGTCGCGCGCTGGGGCGCAGGTGTCGTTTTGCGCGGTGGCGGCGAAGGCCGACAGCAGGCAGCAGAGTAACGTTGTGAGTTGCGTGTTAAGCGTTGAGAGTTGCATGTTGAATGGTTGAATGGTTGAATGGTTGAATGGTTGTTCCTGATTTTAACTGATGTCTTTATAGTTTTTCGTTTGGTTTTTCAGCTGGTTGAGTTGTATCCGGAGGGTTGTATTTTGGGGCTGGGCGAGGGCGGGGTCGGCGGCGAGGATGGCGTCGGCAATGTGGCGGACGTACTCGAGGAGCTGTCCGTCGCGTCCCAAATCGGCGATGCGGAGGTCGAATACCTGTCCGCTTTGCATGGTTCCTTCGAGGTCGCCGGGGCCGCGCAGGGAGAGGTCGGCGTCGGCAATTTCGAAGCCGTTGTTGGTGGTAACCATGAGCTCCATCCGTTTGCGGGCTTCGGCGCTGAGCTTGTAGCCGGTCATCAGGATGCAGAACGACTGTTCGGCGCCGCGCCCGACCCGTCCGCGCAACTGGTGGAGCTGCGAAAGCCCGAACCGTTCGGCGCTTTCGATGACCATCACCGTTGCGTTCGGCACATTGACGCCTACTTCGATAACCGACGTGGCGACCATAATCTGCGCCTGACCGCGGATAAACCGCTGCATGTAGAAGTGCTTGTCGTCGGCGGTCATTTTACCGTGCACAATGGCCGTGTCATATTCAGGGGGAGGAAAGGCGTCGGCGATCATTTCATACCCCTCTTCGAGGTTCTTATAATCCATCTTTTCCGATTCCTTAATGAGCGGATATACGACGTATATTTGCCGTCCGGCGCGGATTTGCTCGCTCATAAACCCATACACGCGCAGTCGCTGACTGTCGTTGAAGTGCAGGGTTTTTATGGGGCGGCGGCCGGGTGGCAACTCGTCGATGACCGATACATCGAGGTCGCCGTAGATGGTCATCGCCAGGGTGCGAGGGATTGGCGTGGCGGTCATCACGAGGACATGCGGCGGCTGTTCGTTTTTGCTCCACAGCCGGGCGCGCTGCTCGACGCCGAAGCGGTGCTGCTCGTCGATGACGGCAAAGCCGAGGTTGCGGAACTGCACCGCGTCTTCTATCAGGGCGTGGGTGCCGATAAGGATATGCAGCGACCCGTCGGCCAGCTCTTCGTGGAGCGCCCGGCGGTCTTTCTTCTTCGTCGAGCCGGTGAGCAGTCCGGCGCGGATGCCGCTGTCGTGCAAAAATGCGCGGATGCTGTCGAAGTGCTGCCGGGCGAGGATTTCGGTCGGCGCCATGATACACGACTGGTAGCCGTTGTCGGCGGCGATAAGCATACAGAGGAGCGCAACGAGGGTCTTTCCGCTGCCGACATCGCCCTGCAGTAGCCGGTTCATCTGGCGGCCGCTGCCCATGTCGTACCGTATTTCTTTGATGACCCGTTTTTGGGCGCCGGTAAGCTCGAACGGCAGGCGGCGGTAGCAGGCGTTGAAATGCTCGCCGACGGAAGTGAAGACAAAGCCCCGAGCGGCTTCCTTCCGGTCGTTGCGCTGCCGCAGAAGGTCGAGCTGGATGTAGAACAGCTCCTCGAACTTAAGGCGGTACTGTGCCTGCTGCAGGCGTTCGGCGCTTTGCGGGAAATGGATATTGTATAATGCTTCGCGCAGCGGCATCAGGGAGTAGCGGTGGAGCAGGTGGGCGGGCAGCGTCTCTTCTATCTGCGAGAGCGAGGCATTGAGCAGATGCGTTTGCAGGCGCAGGAAGGCGCGCTGCCCAAGGCCGTTATTCTGCAGCATTTCGCTGCTCCGGTAAACGCCCTGCAGCGCCGACTGGAGGGTGTGGGTGTCAGCCTTCGGTTCATCGACTTCGGGATGCACCAGGTTCACCTTATTATTATATAGTGCCGGTTTGCCGAAGACGATGTACTCGGTGCCGGTCTTGAGGCGCTCCTGAATCCATTTTAATCCTTTGAAAAAAACCAGTTCGATGACCCCCGTGCCGTCGGTGAAGTACGCGATATAGCGTTTCTGGCGCTGGCCGTAGGCGATTTCCTGAAAACGGATGATCGTTCCCCGCAGCTGGATGTAGGGCAAATCGGGGTTTACTTCGTTTACCGTATAAAACTTCGTGCGGTCAATATAGCGGAAGGGAAAGGTATAGAGCAGGTCGCCGTACGTGGCAACGCCCAGCTCCCTGTAAAGGATTTCGGCGCGGCGGCTGCCTACGCCGGGGAGGTATTTTATATCGTTTCGTAAATGTTCGTTCATTGCGCGGGGAGTGAAGCGTCAGGGGCGATAGGAGAGGGGGGCTCGCCCCAGCGTGCGTGTACGTAATCGAGCAGGGCATGGATTTCATCGACGTCGTTGGACGTAACCAATTTCAGGCGCGTTTCCTTAAAGTTGTCGAGCGCTTTAAAATAATGGCTCAGGTGGCGGCGAAATTCGAGAATGCCGACACGCTCGCCCTTATGTTCGATAGATTTTTGCAGATGGAGCTTAGCCAGCGCCACGCGTTCGGTTACCGGCATCTCGGGCAGCCGCCGGCCGGTGGCGAGGTAGTGTTTGATTTCGCGGAACAGCCACGGGTGGCCAATGGCGGCGCGGCCAATCATAATGCCGTCGATGCCGTAACGGTCGAAGGCCTTCTGCGCGTCGTCGGGCGTTTTGATGTCGCCGTTGCCGATAACCGGAATGCGCATCCGCGGATTGCGTTTCACGGCGCCTATCAGCGACCAGTCGGCCTCGCCGCGGTACATCTGCGCGCGTGTGCGGCCGTGGATGGTGATGGCGGCGATGCCCGCATCCTGCAGCCGTTCGGCCAGTTCGACGATATTTTTCGACTCCTCGTCCCACCCCAGCCGTGTTTTCACGGTAACCGGCACCGGCACGGCGCGCACAATCTGCCGTGTCATTTCGACCATCTTCTCCGGCTCGCGCATCATACCCGACCCCGCGCCGCGATTAGCGATTTTCTTCATCGGGCAGCCGAAATTAATATCAATCACATCGGGCGCTGCCGACGCCGCCAGCCGTGCCGACTCCACCATGGCGTCTATCAGATGACCGTATAATTGAATGCCTATCGGGCGTTCGTCGTCGTAGATCGTGAGTTTTTGTCGGGTTTTGGCCACCTCCCGCACCAGCCCGTCCGACGATACAAACTCCGTGTACATCATATCCGCCCCGTACATTTTGCATATATGCCGGAACGAGGGGTCGGTGATTTCATCCATCGGCGCGAGCAGCAACGGCCATGCGCCTACCGTTATTTTGGAGATTTGCATAGTGCAAAGGTAGTTATTTTAATTACGAATTACGAATTACGAATTACGGAAGAGCATGGACGGAAGGACGGATTATTTTATTTTTTTAAAAAAAAGAAAAATGCAGCTAAAGAAAAAATCGATTACCGGGAGCTCCCGATAAGTCTCCGGGAGCTCCCGGAAAGGTATTTTTTTGAAAAAAGAAAAATCAAATAACCCCAAACCCGTAATTCGTAATTCGTAATTTTAAAAAAAATGCTTACCTTTGCGGCCTCGGACTGTTAGCTCAGTTGGTTTAGAGCGCTGCCTTGACAGGGCAGAGGTCGCTGGTTCGAGCCCAGCACAGTTCACTTCCCATTGAAAATAGAAAGGTGATTGCTTATTGACGGTTGTCAATAGGCAATCGTTCTTTGCAGGTATTCCGAGAAATCTTTGACGAGCGGATGGTAATCGGGATTGGCAAGCAGGGGCGAGGAGATGAGGTAGTCGGCCGTCGAACGGTTACAGGCAGTGGGGACGTTGTAAAGGCTCGATATGCGCAGCAGCGCCTTAACATCTACATCGTGCGGCTGCGGCTGCATGGGATCCCAAAGAAAAATAATCAGGTCGATTTTACCTTCGGCAATCAGCGCGCCCAGCTGCTGGTCGCCACCAAGAGGGCCTGACTTTAAGAGGGAGAGGTGGAGGCTGTCGGCATGGCGGCCTAACTTGCCGCGCAGCACCTGCTCTATCAGGCGGCCGGTGGTGCCGGTGCATACCAGGTTATACTTGCGCAGGATTTCATTGTTGAACGCCACCCATTCCATCAGGTCGCGTTTGCGGTTGTCGTGCGCTACCAATGCGATTGTTTTTTTTATATCATTCATTATTTATAAAATTATTTTTTACAAATATACGTTAAAAAATTAGACTACTCCGTTTTTTTTTCGCATCTTTGTCCTCCGTATTTTAATTTTTATATGATCAATTATGGATAATATACTGATATCAATTAACGACCTCAAAAAAATTTACCGTGTAGGGACGCAGGAAGTGCGGGCGCTGAACGGCGTTTCGCTTACCATTTCGAAGAACGAATATGTGGCGATTATGGGGCCATCCGGCTCGGGCAAATCGACGCTGATGAATATTCTGGGGTGTCTCGACACGCCGACGTCGGGCAATTATGTGCTTAACGGTACTGACGTAAGCCACATGGATGACGACGCGCTGGCCGAAATCCGCAACAAGGAAATCGGGTTTGTATTTCAATCCTTCAATCTGCTGCCGCGCTATTCGGCCTTGCATAACGTGGGGCTGCCGCTGATTTACGCCGGCGTGCCGAAGTCCGAACGCGCCGAGCGCTCCCTGATGGCGCTGCGCAGTGTCGATTTGGAAAACCGCATGGATCATAAGCCCAACGAGCTTTCGGGCGGCCAGCGGCAACGGGTGGCCGTCGCACGCGCGCTGGTGAACAACCCCTCCATCATCCTTGCCGACGAGCCTACCGGAAATCTCGACAGCCGTACGTCGATTGATATTATGAATGTCTTTGAAGATATATATCAAAAAGGAAATACGATTATTGTCGTTACGCACGAAGAAGAAATTGCCCGCCATGCCCGCCGCATCATCCGCCTCCGCGACGGATTGGTAGAAAGCGACAAAATGAATTGAGCATTGAAAGTTGAGAACATAGACTTTTAGACAATAGACGTAGAGACAGCGGGCAACTCTTAACTCTTAGTTCTTAGTTCCCGGCGCAAGCCGTAATTCGTAATTCGTAATTAAAAAAATGAAGGTATATACAAAAACAGGCGACCGGGGCGAGACATCCTTAGTGGGCGGTACGCGGACGGCGAAAAACGCCCCGCGGGTAGAAGCCTACGGTACCATCGATGAACTGATTTCGTGGATTGGCCTGCTGCGCGCCGACGTCGCCGCAAAACCCTGCGACCCCCTGCTGCTCCATATTCAGGAATGCCTGATGACCTGCGCTGCCCTGTTAGCTTCCGACGGGCAGACACACAAAAAACTCCCGGTCATTACCGACGACGACATCCATGCGCTGGAAACGGCTATCGACGATATGCAACGCCGGCTCACACCGCTGCGTGCATTCATCCTGCCCGCCGCGCCGCGGGTAGCCGCCGAGTGCCACATCGCACGTACTGTCTGCCGCCGTGCCGAACGCTGTGCCGTTGGTGTCGCCCAACAATCGCCGCTCGACAGCAATGTGCTGCGCTACCTGAACCGCCTCTCCGATTATCTCTTTACCCTCGCACGAGAATTCGCCGAATTATCCAAGCAGCATACTGATGTTCGCCGCAAAGAGGCGGACGGCCATGGCAATTAAAATAATCCCAAAAAATTTCCGCAGAATATAAATACCGCCTTTGCCGATAATCTTTTCCACGACATACGTCTTGCGGAGGACAAAATAAAGGAAAGCCATGTTAAGGACAATGGCAATAATGATATTGGCAGTATGGCATTCCGAGCGCAGCGAGAGGGTGGTCGTGAGGGTGCCGGGGCCGGCCACCAGTGGAAATACGACCGGAATGAGCGTCGTATAGCCTGTCGGGGCGGTATTGCGGAAGACTTCGATGTCGAGCGTCATCTCAACCGCCAGCGCAAACAGAATCAGCGAGCCGGCCACGGCAAACGACGCTACATCGGTGCCGAATAACCGTAGCAAGCCCTCGCCGGCAAAAAGAAACAGCACAATGATAGCCATCGAAAGGACGGTCGCACGTCCGGCGTGAATATGTTTGCCCGAAGCCGACAGGTTCGCAAAAATCGGTATCGCACCGGTTACATCAATCACGGCAAAAAGCACCATGAACGCCGTCAGTATCTCCTGTATATTCAAATGTAATTCCATTTATTGCATTGGGTGTTGTATCTCGCCGGAAATTTTTTATTTAAAATAAATGCTGTCGTACGCAAAAAGGGATTATGCTTTCTTTTCGACTATCAGCGCGTAATCGAGCTGTTTTTGTTCCAGGTTTGCGCGTTTGACCTTGATTCGTACCGCATCGCCTAATTGGTACCGGCGGCCGGAGTGCTGTCCGACGAGCTGGAATAGCTTTTCGTCGAAAACATAATAATCGTCGCGTAAGCTGCGGGTCGAGACCATGCCTTCGATGTGGTGTTCATCGATTTCGACATAGAGTCCCCACTCGGTTACGCCCGACACGGTTCCGGCAAATTCCTGTCCTTCCTTGTCGAGCATAAATTCCACCATTTTGTATTTGATGCTGGCGCGTTCGGCATCTGTGGCTACCTGTTCGCGTGCCGAGCAGTATTTGCAAAGGTGTTCGTAGTGGTCTTTCGGTAGAAATTCGCCGCCGGCGAGATAGTGCGCAAGGAGGCGGTGGACGAGCATGTCGGGATAGCGGCGGATAGGCGATGTGAAGTGCGTGTAGTGCGCAAAGGCGAGGCCGAAATGACCGACGTTGTCAGTCGTGTACTGCGCACGTGCCATCGAGCGTAGCGCCATGCCTTCGATAATGGTTCCTTCGGGAGTATTTTTTACTTTTCCCAACAATTTATTGAGTTCGCGGGCGGCTTCGACAGGCGATTGGGTTTGCCGGAGCGAATAGCCGAAATGGTGAATAAAGTCGCGGAAGGTTTTCAGTTTTTCGGGCGTCGGCTCGTCGTGCACACGATAGACAAAGGCCGGCGCCGGCCGGCGATTCCCTACGGCTTCGGCCACGCTGCGGTTGGCCAGCAGCATAAACTCTTCGATAAGGAAATTTGATTCTTTCGGTTCTTTAAAATATACGCGCAGGGGTTTCCCGTTTTCATCGACTTCGACTTTCGGTTCGGGGCGTTCGAAGAGGATTGAGCCGTTCTCGAAGCGCATTTTGCGCAACGCCTGCGCAAGGCGGTGCAGGGTGGCTAATTCGGCGGCCAGCGGCCCGTTGCCGCTTTCGATAACAGCCTGCGCTTCGTCGTAATCGAAACGTTGTATGGAGCGAATGATTGTCCGGCCGAACCATGTGTGGATGATTTGCGCTTCGGCATTGAGTTCGAACACGGCCGAAAAGCAGAGTTTATCTTCGTTGGGGCGCAGCGAGCAGAGGTTGTTCGACAGTTTTTCGGGCAGCATCGAAACGGTACGGTCAACCAGATAAACGGATGTAGCGCGTTCGGCGGCTTCCTTTTCGAGCAGCGTGCCCGGGCGGACATAATGCGTAACATCGGCAATATGTACGCCGACTTCGCAATGCCCGTTTTCGAGAGGGCGGAACGATAGGGCGTCGTCATAATCCTTGGCATCGGCGGGGTCGATGGTGAAGGTAACCGTTCCGCGGAAGTCGCGGCGGGAGGCCACATCGGCGGCCGAGATGGCGGTCGGTATTTGTGCGGCTTCGCGTTCGATCGCTTCCGAAAAGCGGTACGGGAGGTTAAATTCTGCGAGGATGGCGTGCATTTCCGTATCGTTTTCGCCCGGCATACCAAGCACATCGACAATCCGGCCGAGCGGTTCGCGGTTTTTCGCATCCCAGTCGAGCACCAGCGCCGCGACCTTTTGTCCGTTCTCTGCGCCGTGGAGTTCGTGGGGCTGGATTTTAATATCATAGGGCATATTCCGGTTTTCGGTAATCACATAGGCGCGGTGCTGTATCTTCTGCAAGATCCCGATATAGGGTCGTTTCGAGCGTTCGACAAGCGCTTCTACCGCGCCTTCCATCCGTTTGTTTTTCCGGGCGCGGTTAAGCGTGTAACGGATGCGTACCGTATCGCCATGCAGGGCGCCGCGCAAGGCTCGCTGCGGGATAAATACGTCTTCCTCCAGGCCTTCTACTTTGGCAAATCCGTAGCCCTGTCCGGCCATCATCAGCGTTCCCACGGCTTCCTGACTGGCGTTTTTGGCCGGCGTACCGCTACGCGGACGGAATTTGGCGCCCTGCATTTCCAGCGCCTGTTCATCGACCATCTGCAGCAGCACTGCGTGTGCCTGTTCCCGTTCGGGAAGTGGAATATTCAATTCATGTGCCAGTTGCCGCAGGGCAAAGGCTTTTGTTTGCTTCGCCGCCCAGCGGCGAATGGCAGTCGCCATATCTTCCGGCGCTGCGTTCTTTTTTTTCTTTTTACTCATATTTATTTTTGAAGGCACAAAGATACAGAATAATTACGAATTACGAATTACGAATTACGAAAGAACATAGAGCATAGACAATAGAGCATAGAGCATAGACGGAAGACAATAGAGCATAGACGTAAGAACATAGACGTCTCACGTCTTATGTCTATGTTCTTACGTCTTACGAGCTACGCCTGCCACGTTCGGACAGGAAAAAATAATATACAAACAAACAAAAACGGCCCGTTTCCCTGAAAAGTGAAATCTCCCACGTACGTGATGAAAGTTATCACGTACGTGATGAAGTTCCCCTACGTACGAGATGAAGTCTGTCACGTACGTGATGAAGTTCCCCTACGTACGGGATGAAGTTCATCTCGTACGTGATAACTTTCATCACGTACGTGGGAGATTTCATTTTTCAGGGAAACGGGCAGTTTTTGTTTGTTTGTCTTTTATTTTTTTTCTGTCCGTCCTTGCTGTGGTAAGACGTAAGACAAAAGAACAAAGACGTAAGAACATAGACATAAGACATAAGACGTGAGACGGAAGAACAAAGACGTCTTCCGTCTATGCTCTATTGTCTATGCTCTATGCTCTATTGTCTATGTTCTTTCGTAATTCGTAATTCGTAATTCGTAATTTAAAAAAGCCGTCTATTGTCTTCCGTCTAAAAGTCTTCCGTCTTACTCTATAATATAAACGACTTCCCCCGGGGCGGTGAAATAAAACTGTTCGCGGGCGATTGTTTCGAGGCTGTCGGGGTTGGCAAAAGCGTCGATTTTTTGTTTGGTGGTTTGAATATCCTGTTCCAGCCTTTGTTTTTCCTCTTCCAGCCTGTTCAGGTTCAGGCGTGCCGAAAACCAGTCCTGCCAGCTCAGGTTATCGAACAGCAGCCATATTGCGAACAGGAAGAATGCAATAAAATAGCGGTTTCTCAGCAGTCTCGGAACAGGTATCGCGTCCCATTTTTGTTTGATTGTACGCATAAATCGGTTTTATAAAATAATTTTAGATAGCTCCATCCTTTTTAATATTCCGCGCGCCACGTTCATCGTTCATCGTTTAAAGTTCATCGTTCATCGTTCATCGTTCATCGTTTAAAGTTCATCACTTTCATCGGATCCCATTTGTCTATATGCGGGGGATGGGTAGCAGGATGGCCGATGGCGACGACATTCAACGGGACAATATGGGTGGGCAGTTGCAGGATGCGCCGTACAAACTGTATGCGGTCGAGGTAGGGATAGACGCCCGTCCATACCGCGCCGAGGTCGATAGCCTGCGCCGCCAACAGCAGGTTTTCGGTCGCCGCCGAGCAATCCATCACCCAGTTGAGGGCTGAGTAGCCGGTATGCACGCGGGTATCGCCACAGACGACAATCGCCACCGGTGCGGAGCGCAACATGCCGGCGTAGGGCAGCTCCGAGGCCAGTTCTTCCCTTACCTCCGCCTGCGTAACAAGCACAAAAAACCACGGCTGTTTGTTTTTCGACGAAGGGGCAGCCATCGCCGCCCGCAGCAGGGTTTCCACGTCTTCGTCGGTTACCGGCTCCGTGGTGTAGGCGCGTATGCTGACGCGCTCCTTAATAATAGTCAGTGTATCTTTCATCGTAAAATCTTTTGTGCAAATGTAAACAAATCTTTGTAAATTTGCGTTTTTTAAATTGTAAAATAATGCAGAAAACAATACCGTTTTATCCAACCCTTGGCCAGTCGTGGGTTTTGACAGCCTTTTTTCTGGGTGCGTCGCTGGTGGTGTCGGGCATCGTTGCCATTATACAACTGGTTACCGGCACGCCGTCAACCGGTTCATTGGTAACGCTGATAGCCTACATTCTTCCATTTTTCTTTCTGTGGCTGTTTATTACTGTCCGGTCGTTGATACCGCCCGGCCCTCAGGCTCCTTTTGCGGCGATGGTGTTTCCTCCCAAAGGGCGGCCGCTGACATGGGGGCTGTTCGCTTGGCTGCTCTTCTTTACGCCGCTGCTTCCCATCCTTGTCGAGCCGCTGACGAACTGGATACCGATGCCCGAATTTATGCAGAATGCATTTGCTAATATGTTCCGGCGGGATTTTGTCTCCTTCGTAATGGTGGCGGTAGCCGCGCCGGTGTGTGAAGAGTGGCTGTGCCGCGGCATCATTGCGCGCGGCCTGCTCCGGCATACGACGCCGGCGAAGGCCATCCTGTGGTCGGCCTTTATATTTGCACTCATTCACCTTAACCCGTGGCAGGCGGTGCCGGCCTTTGTTATCGGCCTATTTTTGGGATATGTGTACTGGAAAACACGGTCGCTGTTGCCCTGCATATTTATCCATTTTGTGAATAACGGCTTTTCGTTCTTCCTGCTTTACCTTTTCCCCGACATGGATGTCAATGCCTCGACGCAGGACATCGTCGGCGACAAATACTGGCTCCTGTACATCATGGCTGCCGTAACCGCCGGCTACATCGGCTACATAATCAAGAAGCGGCTTTAATTACGAATTACGAATTACGAATTACACATAAAAAACCGTATCAGGGGGCGGTTTTTTCATTTTTTTTATAAAAAATAAAAACAATAAAAATAATAGCATTAACCATAGAAAATATCAAGTAGCAAACAATGAATGTAAATGAATGTCTGGAGGAGCCGTATCTGGAAGCGGCGACGGAACTGCCGGTTGTGGCGTTTGGCGGCGAAATTATAGTGGTCAACAGCCAGCAGCAGGTCAAAGAAGCCGCGAGCTACCTGGCCGCACAACCGATGCTGGGCTTCGATACCGAAACAAAGCCCCGGTTTGTTTCCGGCGAGCGGAATAACAATAACGTAGCGCTGCTTCAACTCACCACCGACGAGCGCGCATACCTCTTCCGCCTGAATAAAATAGGCCTGCCGAAGCGTATTGCGGATTTGCTGGCCAGTAAAAAAATCTTTAAGGTAGGCGCTGCCATTCACGAAGACATGCGGCAGTTGCAGGCGGCTTATTTTTTCCGGCCGGCGGGCTTTGTCGATATTCAGCGCGTGGCGCCATGTTACGGACTGGCCGAAAAAGGCGTAAAGAAGCTGGCGGCACGGATACTGCAAATCCATATTTCCAAAAACCAGCAGCTATCGAACTGGGAAAACCCCCTCCTGACCCGCCCGCAATGCCTCTATGCCGCTACCGATGCGTGGGTATGCCGGGAGATATTCCTTGCCCTCCAGCGCGAACGGCCTCTCACCGACGCCGAATGGAAACAGGTGATGCGGTAAATGCGAATTATTACGAATTTATTACGAATTATTACGAATTTATTGCGAATTATGGCGAATGAATTATGGAATATGGGATATGGGATACTCCACAATTCATAATTTGTATTTCATTCGCTGTAATTCGTAATAAATTCGTGTTTAATTCGTATCTTTGTGGCGCTATGTATAGAATTTTTACACTTATCGGTCAATATTTCCTGTTGATGAATAACGTTTTCAAAAAGCCTGACCGTTCGGCGGTGTTCTGGAAACAGTTTGTCCAGGAAATTGAAAAAGTAGGCCTCTCGTCCGTGCCAATTGTGGCGATTGTATCGGTATTCATTGGGGCGGTGATTACCATTCAGGCCTCGTATAATATCAGCAGCCCGTTAATTCCAAAGGCCTATGTCGGGTTTATGACGCGCGAAACGATGCTCCTCGAGTTCAGCTCGACGATGATCGCGCTGGTGCTGGCGGGCAAAATCGGCTCAAGCATTGCTTCCGAAATAGGCACGATGCGCATTACCGAACAAATCGACGCCCTCGAAATAATGGGCGTCAATTCGGCCAATTATCTTATTCTTCCCAAAATCACGGCGGCGACCATCTTCAATCCCCTCCTGATGCTGATGAGTTTCATCATCGGTTTGGTCGGCGGATGGATGATTGCCCTCACAACCGACATCATCACCCCCGCGCACTATATCGACGGCCTGCGCATGGAGTTTAAGTCTTTTTATATCGTTTACGGGCTGATAAAGATGGCGGTCTTCAACTTTATTATTACTTCCGTCTCGGCTTTTTACGGCTACAATGCTTCGGGCGGCTCGCGGGAGGTCGGCCGGTCGGCTACGAACGGCATTGTCAGTTGCAGTCTGTGCATTCTTATATTCAATTTAATTCTCACGCACGTCCTGTTATAACGGTCCATGATTAAAGCCAACCATCTCTACAAGTCGTTTGAGGGAAAGCCGGTGTTGCAGGACGTCTCGGTGGTCTTCGACGAGAATAAAACCAACCTTATCATCGGCGCCAGCGGCTCGGGGAAGACGGTATTGCTGAAGAGCCTCGTCGGGTTGCATGACGTCGATGCCGGCGAAATCTGGTTCGACGATGTGCTCTACACCGCCCAGTCGTTCGAGCAGAAAAAGCGCCTGCGTCGGCAAATCGGGATGCTTTTTCAGGGAGGCGCCCTGTTTGACTTTGCGACCGTCGAAGAAAATATACGCTTCCCGATGGATATGTTTACCGACTGGTCGGCTGAAGAGAAGAAGGAGCGGGTACATTTCTGCCTCCAGCGCGTTCAGCTCGAGAATGTCGAACAGTTGTACCCCGCCGCCCTCAGTGGCGGGATGCAGAAGCGCGTCGGCATTGCCCGCGCCATTGCGTTAAACCCGCGCTATCTCTTTTGCGACGAGCCGAACTCCGGGCTCGACCCGCGCACGTCGATTGTCATCGACAAGCTGATACATGAAATAACGCATGATTTCAAAATCACCACCATCATCAACACCCATGACATGAACTCGGTGATGGAAATCGGCGAAAAGGTCGTTTTTATTCACAACGGCATCAAACATTGGGAAGGTACTGCCGATGAAATATTCCATACCGGAAATGCCGAACTCGACGACTTCGTTTTTGCCTCCAAAATGGCACGCGAACTGAAAGCCGAACATTAAAAATGGACGATGGAAGACATCCCGTCTATCGACAATCATCAAAATACATCGGGCCGTCGAAAAATTTTTCTGCGCGGGCTTATTGAGTTCTCCAACCGATGCCGGAAAAACTGCTATTATTGCGGTATCCGTGCCGGCAACCGCCGTGTCGAGCGCTATGATATGCCCGACGACGAGATTTTGCAGGCCGTCGATACCGCATGGCGCAACCGCTACGGGTCGATTGTGTTGCAGTCGGGCGAGCGGAACTCCGCGCAGTTTACGGCGCGCGTTACGCGGCTGTTGAAAAAAATCAAAACATACACCAACGGTGAAACAGGCATCACGCTTGCATGCGGCGAGCAGTCGGTTGACGTTTATCGCCGCTGGTTTGAGGCAGGGGCGCACCGCTATCTGCTTCGGATAGAAACCGCGTCGCGTTCGCTGTACGCCAGGCTGCATCCCGACAACGCCACGCACCGTTTCGACGCCCGACTCACCGCCCTGCGGAATCTTAAGGACATCGGGTACCTGACCGGCACCGGCGTCATGATCGGCCTGCCATTCCAGACCGCCGACGACCTCGCCGCCGATCTTCTTTTTTTCCAAAAAATGGATGTCGATATGGTCGGCATGGGGCCTTATATCGAACATTCGGACACCCCGCTGTATCGCTACCGCCACATGCTCTTGCCGCCCGCCCGCCGGCTGGAGCTGTCGCTGCAAATGATCGCCGACCTGCGTCGCCTGATGCCTCATATTAACATCGCCGCCGCCACCGCGCTCCAGGCGTTGCATCCGACCGGTCGCGAGCAGGCCATCCGCGCCGGCGCGAATGTTTTTATGCCGAACCTCACGCCCGCGAAATACCGCGCCCAATATCGCCTTTACGACAATAAACCCTGTCTCGACGAGGCGCCCCTTCGCTGTCATCACTGCGTCGCTTCCCGTATCGGCATGACCGGCTGTGAAATCGGCTATGGCGAATGGGGCGACCGCCGGTAAGGATTTTTATGTAGGATAAGCGAAAAATAGCCGCCCGCGCGGTATTCCGAATTTTTAATGGAAATATCGGAGCCTCTAAATCGAACCTCCTAATTTCAACTTCGACCTTCCGAACTCCCAAATTGGAGTTAATAACTCCAAACTTGGAGTTAAAAACTCGGCATGCGGAGTTCCGAACTCGGCACGCGGAGTTCCGAACTCGGAATTTGGTGTTCGGAACTCGGAATTTGGAGTTCCGAACTCGGAATTTGGAGTTCGGAACTCGGAATTTGGAGTTCGGAACTCGGAATTTGGTGTTCGGAACTCGGAATTTGGTGTTCGGAACTCGGAATTTGGAGTTCGGAACTCGGCGCGCGAGGTTTTTAACTCCAATTTAGGAGTTATTAACTCCAATTTCGGAGTTCGGAACTCGG
>JAISXF010000020.1 GCA_031270845.1 Prevotellaceae bacterium | reverse complement strand
GTTACTGCGCCGAATGTGGAATGCTGGAATTTCTTTCCGGCCAATGGTGCTTTTAATGGCCGTAACAAGTTTAATACGAATACGGCAAGTCCGACCCATGCCCATCGCCTGCTGGCGTATTCGATTCCCTTAGTGGGCGACCTGAACGGCGACCTGAAGCCGGAAATTGTGGCTATCGGCCTTACCGCCGTGTATTCGGATGTTACGGCCAGCGCCCAGTATATTACCGTCATGGATGGCCAGACGGGGAAACGGTTGGTTGAGTTTGATACCCAGTGTGAGTTTGCGGTTTCGAGTTCCCAGCCCGATGTGAGTGCCTATCACTCCTCGCCGTCCTATATGGCTATTGCCGATGTGGATAATGACGGTAAGGGTGAAATTATTATGGCCTTTCCCAAAGCGCGGAATGCGGGGGGGACGGCCAATAATGCCGAGCACAGCGAACAGCTCTTTGCCTATAAGGTGGTTACCAACAGTGCGAATGTCATTACCGGCCTGCAGCTGTTCTGGAAGGCGCCGGTGGAATACAAGTCGCCGCTCACCGGCACCAACCACCGCGTTTATGATGTGCCGGCGCCCTATATTGCCGACCTTAACGGCGATGGCATCCCGGAGGTCATTGTTTATAATAAAATATATAATGCCCAAACCGGAAGGCTGCTCATGGCGTGGGACGGGCCGGCGGGGACAGCGAAAAACAGCTCCCTTGCTTCCGGCACAGGGCTTTATGCCTACGAAAACAGCGGGATATATACCGACCTTGCCATCTCCAATAATGTATATAACCGCGCGTTTACCGGACGCCGCCCCAGCACCGATGACTCGGACTGGAAGGATGATTATCTGGCTGTCTTTGCCGTAGAAAATATGGATGCCGATGACAATCTGGAAGTCATTGCCGGCAACAGGATTTATAAATTTCAGTTTAATTATCTTGGTCGCGATGGCGAGGCGGGAAGCCATGTGAATAATACCTATACCACTATCGAAGGCCCGCGCAGTGTTACCATCCCGACCGGTACGAGTACGAGCATAACCTACTATCTGAGCGACGGCTTTACCCGTGTTGCCGATATTGACGGCGATGGCTATATTGATGTTATCAACGTTAGTGAAATAACGGCCACCGGCAGCTACGGGAGCCGCGCCGGCATTCTTATTACGGTTTGGGACCCGCGTTATGCTTCCACTATTAAAGCCGCGTCGGCCTTTTATGGCAATGGGGGAGTGGTTGAACATATACCGACCTTCGGGGTGCCGTTCATCGGCGACATTAACGGTAAGGTGGATGGCGGCTGGAACGGTACGACATTCACGAAGAAGCTGCCGGAAATAGGGTTTATCACCGGCGACCTGTATATCAACAGCAGTACGGCTACGCCCAAACGGAACGGGCTCACGTTTCACGCTCTGAGCGATGTCAATCTGCGCAAGGGAATGGACTGGGACAATAATAATACCACCAACGCCACGCGCCACTTCAACCGGAATGATGTTACCGGTCGCTACGGGCATATCTTCGCCGTAACCTACTGCGATAATGACCAGTCCGGAGCGGTGCCTTTCGACAAACGCCTTAAGTTAAGCTGGGCTATGGAACATAGCGACCGCTCGGCCAATACGGGATTAACCATCTTCGATTTCAACAATGACGGTGCTAAAGATTTAGTATATCGTGATGAAAAAACCCTGCGGGTGGTCTCTCCCAAATACGGCGAGCGCGACTATGTCGATCTTTCCGAAACAACCGGCCCCGGCACCTCCGTGCTGTTCCGAACCAATGCGTATTCCTTTACCGGCTTTGAAGCGGCCATTGTCGCCGACGTCAATATGGACGCCAGCGCCGATATTATAGTAACCAATACCCCGACGACCGGCAATAATCTTGACGGCTGGGTGAGTGTCTTTGAATATTCGGGAACCAAGTGGGCGCCGGCACCGCCCGTATGGAACCAGGCCTATTACAACCCCACGCAGGTGCGGGAGAACCTTACTATCCCGGCGCGTCCCCAGTCGATAATGAGTACCTATACGCTCGACGCGGAAACCCTCACCCCCTACAACGGGGCATGGATACAGCAGCCGATAGTGAAAGAAGGGGAAGACTATAAGCCGGTTATTCGCCTCCCCGACGCCCTGCTCACCAAGATGGTCGTCTCGAGCGGTAACCCGACGGAAGTTACGCTCACTATCTACAATCGGGGTACTGCTTCTATCAATGCCACCACGCCGATTGCCTTCCGCGACGGCGGAACCACCGGACTGCCGCTGGCAAGCAGTGCCCTTATCACTACCCGGGAGGTAGGTATTGATATTTTTCCTAACGAAAAAGTAACCCGTACCTATACCCTTACGGGAAATTACAGCAATAAACTGATATGGGCGCGCATAACCGACAATGGCTCCGCCTTCCCTGCCACCGGCTACAACGATTGCAAGACCGATGATCTCAGTAACGAAATATCCGGCTCCGATTGCGTGCCGGAGTATGTCATTACTGTGGTGCCGGATACGGTTCTTTGCGGCAATAGCGGCGGGGCGCCGGCAACGCTCACGGCAACGCTCTCCGGGGCTTCTCACCCCGGCGCGCTTTCGTATCAATGGTACCGGAATGAAACGCTTATTGCCGGCGCCACCTACGATACCTGCCTGACGCTGTTGCCGGGGCAATATACGTGCTTTGTTACGGAAGGCGTGTGTCGGGATTATACCCCGGCGCGAACCCTTACCGTACAGTACATGGAAGCCCGTGATGACTATGCCGGCGTCTTCGGGGGCATACAAAGCTATATCGATGTCCTTAAAAACGATGTTGTGCCCGGGGCCTGCATCCCGGAGATAATCGTCACCGAAGGCCCGATACACGGCAACTGGGGCACGGTAAATAACGGCGTCCTGTATCTGCTCGATCCCGTCTTTACCAGCGGCATTGATACGCTTGTTTACCAGCTCGCCGACGGCGTTACGGCCAATATATATATCACGGTAAGCGAAGACCCCGACAATGTGGTCGATACCCCGGTATGCCGGGTGTCGCCCGGGATGCCTGACTGGAGTGTCGTCGAGGAATGGAAAAGCACGTATGGCAAGGTCGAATCGGCGCGTCCGTGGTACATGGGCGACCTCGATAACGATGACCTGCCCGAAATCGTCTCCCTCTCGCTCGAAAGCAAACAAACGGTGATAGGCGTCCCCGATTTTTTTGGTAAAATCGTAATATTCCCCGGGCACGACCGGGATAATCCCGTCTTCATCAACACAACTACCCTCTTCGGCGGCGGAGACTATTACCTCTCGGCTTACGGCATAGCCAAGGTCAATGGCGAAGGACTGATAGTTGTCGTCGGTTGCGACGGGTACCTTTATGCCTACAGTTATCCCGCCGGAACGCAGAAATGGAAATCCGACCTGCAGGCATGTTGGAATACGGATGTCCGGGAGGGTGCCCCGACGGTCTCTTTTGCCGATTTTAACAACGACGGCACGCCCGAAATCTATATCGGTAACCGGCTGTTTAACGCCGTAAACGGGCACCTGCTATGCGACGGCGGAACAAACAATAAAGGCTTCTCGATCCATAATAACACCAACGGCTACGGCGGCAGCCTTCCCGTGGCGGTGGACATTGACGACGACAAAAAACTGGAACTCGTCGCCGGCAATCAGGTATATAAAGTAAACAAAGTCGCCGGCGCATGGACGATGACGGTCTATAAAACAATCACGCCTCCGGTATTAAGCAATGGCGTGCAGGTAATAGCCGACGGCCATGTGTCGGTTGCCAATTTGAACAACGGCTCCGGCGACCATCATCCGGATGCTGTTATCAGTCTTGTTCAAAATAACGCCGGGACGTATTATTCGGTACTGTACGGATGGGATATTGACGGCGATGCCCTGCTGTTCCGCGAACATGTAGAGGGAGCCTCGAAAGGCATTCCGGCTATTGGCGATATCAACGGCGATGGCGAGGTGGAAATCGTGATGCTGTTCGACGATAGCCTGAAGGCATACAAACTGCCGACTGTGTTTGGACCGGCGGCTGGCCTGACGCCCCTCTGGTCGCTTGCGGTCGATGAGTCGGAAGGCCGGACGGGCTGTACGCTCTTCGACTTTGACCAGGACGGCACTGCCGAAATCGTATATCGCGACCAATCCAAGGTGAGGGTTTTGGACGGGAGGCAAGATCCTCCGGTTCCGTTGATGACAATTCCCTCCGTATCGGCTACGATGTGGGAATATCCGGTCATTGCCGATGTCAATGGCGACCGGATGGCGGAGCTTGTCGTCGCCGGCGGCACTGCCCCCGACGCTTCCTTCATGTCGGTGTACCGGCCGGATTATGCCTCCGGCGCATCGCCCTGGGCACCCGCCCGCAGGGTGTGGAACCAGTATGCCTATAATGCGGTAAATGTAAACGAAGACTTGACCATCCCCGCCAAGCAGGCGAACCCGGCGGTTGCCTACCCCGGCACCGACGGCATTATAAATAACGACGATGTATATCCCTTTAACGCATTCCTGCAACAGCAGACCATTATCGACAAACGCGGCCTGCCCGTGTGGCTGGCGATGAATGTCGAAGTTGCGGGCGAGATAGAAGAATTTTATGATGCGGCGGGCGACTCACTGACCCTTACCCTGACCATTTACAACGCCGGCGATGCGCCGATACGGCCGCCGTTCTATGTGTCGGCGTATAATAATACGGTTCTCCCGGCCAACGTCATGATTACCGACAGCATTATGACGCTCGTTCATCCGGGCGAGTCGGAGTTCCTTCGGATAATTATCCGAAATATATCGGACTTTATGCCGGTCGATAGCATCCATGTCCGGCTCAACGACAACGGCAGCGGCCAGTTCCTGCAGTCGGAATGCGCCTATTCGAGCAATGTGATTGTCCTGAACCTGTCGGAGATGGTGATAGCTGCTAACGATTATGTGAACGCTATCACCTTTATGCCGGTGCTTGTTGATGTGCTGGCGAACGACTCGCTGCCTGATGCGTGTACCGACCCGATTATTGAAATTAAGGAATACAGCTCCGGGCACGGCACGGTGTCTATTGTCAATGGAAAGATACAATATACCGCCCATGCCGGTTTTCATGGGGCTGATACCATTATCTACCGCGTCATTTGCGGTGACGAAAACGCCCTGGCGGCGGTATATGTGCTGGTGCATAACCCACCCGATAACATCATCGACCCCGGCACCTGCATCGCGCCGACGGACAACGACTCATTCTCCATCCGCAAACAGCAGCAGAGTGCCGACTCCCTCTCGCATCCGGGAGCCGTAACGCTGGTCGGCGATTTGGACGGCGACGGTATCCCTGAAATTGTAACGATGACCTCCTCTAACAAAATCCTCGACCGGCACGACCGGATTTCCGTATTAGACGGCGGCACCCTGCAACTGAGAACAAGCATCAGCCTCTCGCCATACATTGACGGAGCAACAGCCGGAGGCTGGCTGTCGCCGGCGCCGATGCTGCTGGTCGATGCCGACAGAAATGGACTGGGAGAGATTATCTATGCCCATAACAATGCGGTGCACGCATACGAAGCCGATACTACCGGCGGCGTATTCCAGATGACGCATAAATGGAGCAGCACATCCTACACCCGTCCGGCAGCGGGCGTTATGGGCGACGGCGCGCTGCCGCACCTGGTCGTTACGGATTTCAACGGCGACGGTGTGCCGGAATTGGTCGTATTTAATAAAATACTGAATGCGACAACCGGCGCCGTTATGGGCGAAACCGAAGACATCGCCACGGCCTTTGTCGGGCGCAATTCCAATACCAGTCATCCTAATCAGGCTACCAACTTTCTGGCTACAGCGGATATGACCGGCGACGGCTTCCCCGGCATCGTCGCCGGAGCGGCGGTGTATAAAGTAACCGTTTCGTCCGACGGGACAACGGCTGCCTGCAGCACGCTGTCGAAAAACACGACTATCGGCGACGGCTTCTCGACGGTAGCCGACATCGACATGGACGGCCGGCCGGAAGTGATTATTGTGAAAATGATATCGGCCGTTCAGTCTGTGGTCTATCTTTGGTGGCCAGATATTGAAGGAGGCGGCGAGGGGACATATACAGCCTCCGATCCTCTCCTGTTGTCACTGGACAATCAGCACTCCTTCCCGGCGGTGGGCGATATTGATGGCCTGACCGACCCTCAAACCGGGAAAAAGTACCCCGAAATTTGTGTGCGGGCGCAAAATTTTATCTTCACTTTGAAATACGATCCGACAGCGACCAGGCCGCTTACGAAATGGACAGCCAATTCAGGCGGCAGTTCGGGTGGTACGGGCCTCTCCCTGTTCGATTTTAATAACGACGGAATACAGGAACTGGTTTATCGCGACAAAACCAAATTGCATGTTCTCGACGGGCGTGGTACGACCGCCATCATGTTGGGCGAAACCGACTGCGCCTCCGATCTCAGTTGGGAATACCCGGTTGTGGCCGATACCGACGGCGACGGCAGTGCAAACATTTGCGTACCGTGCGGCTATCGGGTTGCGGTCTTTGAAAGTGCCGGCAAGCCCTGGCCGTCGGCACGTCCGGTATGGAACCAGATGCCCTACGAAGCCCTGAAAATCGATGAAACGCTAACGGTATCGAGGTATCCCGTTCCCAAAAACATGTCCTTCGACGGCCGGTATCCTTACCACGGCTCGCTGTTGCAGGTGCCGGTATTTGATATTTCCGACTTTTCGGTAGTGCAGCCGATAGCCAACCCGGCTGTGCATTCGGTTTGGACAACGCAGGTGAATCAGGCAACCGTGCGCGTGTGGGTGCGCATCCAAAATCTCGGTGAGAAGAACACCCCGGCCGGGCTGCCGGTAGCGCTCTACGGAAAGGTCTCGGCGGTGGCGACTCCGGAGTTGCTACAGGTTAAGCCGGTGGGCGCCGTGATAGTCCCGACAGGCTGCTACGATATGTATTTCGATGTGCCTGCCGAGAGCATCTATCCCGAGTTGCTTGCCCGCGTGCAGGACGACGGGGTCAGCTATCCGGCTGACGGGCCTTTCCTTGATTGCGACACGGATAATAATACTGGCTCCTGCACCGTTGCCCAAGCCATCGACGATGCCTATAACATATCCTCATCGCCTGCTTCGTTCAATGTGCTCGATAACGACTTTTTGGGCGACTGCCCGACAGGGACGTTAAGCGGGTTCGGTATCGTAGAGGGCATCGGAATGAATCATGGAACGGCATCCATCACCATCGATTCACTCATTAGCTACGAATTTGAAAACGATAGCACCCCCTTTATCGACAGCCTTGTGTATTACATCCGCTGCAACGGCGACAGCAGCGCGGCGACCATTTATATCCTCTCGCATAAACCGATGTCGTTAAGCTATATTGCCTGCCCCGGGTCGCTTGTAACGATAGGCTTTGCCCCCATCGCCGACGTCCAGTATAACTGGTATGATACGGTTATCGCCGGCATCCCGGACACAAGCAACGCCAATCCGTATGTCGTAACCAAAGACAGCATCAACCCGGTACAGAGCTTGTGGGCCGAACCGATATACCGCGGCATGGTCTTCCCGCGTATCCGTGTCGATTTATCAATGCCGGCCGATTGCGGCGGCAACACAGTGCCTTTCTCCGGCTGCGCCACCACCGGCGTGCTGCTGTTCAAGGAAGACTTTGGAGGGAACGATCCGGGCGACCCGAGGGTATCGCCAACCGGCCGACCCAGTGAGGTTGCCAGTATTTATACGTATGTAACAACCCTGCAAACCGTCAAGCAATATACCATTTCTAAAACGACGACCTCGTTCAGTGCCTATACAGGATGGTACAAAGGCTTGAGCGACCATACAACCCCCGGTGATACCACAACGGGCTACTTCATGGCGTTCGACGCCGATGCTGTCGCTGGGCAGATATACACCTGCAGTATAACCGGTTTATGCCCCGGACTGAAGCTCTCCTTCTCAGCTTGGGTTACCAGTTTTCATACCAACGCGGCGCTTCCCGACAAAACCAACCTGATGTTCGAGTTGGTGGATAAGAGCGGAGGGGTGCTGACCCAATACTATACCGGCAATATTCCCGACGCCGACCCTAACTGGAAGCAGTACGGATTCGAGTTTGTGGTGCCGACCAAAGACACTTCCCTTACCTTGCGCATTATCAATAACAGCACCGGTTCCAATGGCTGCGATTTTATGATCGACGACATCGAAATCCGCTTCTGTGCACCGAGTATCAATGTGACTTCCGACGAAGAAATAGTCTGTGTCGGCGACACACTGCGCCTCTCCGGCGAATATACCGACGACGGCACGTTTGGCGTCATAGTGCAGACAATGTGGCTCTATTCGACAACCGGCGACATAAGCAACCTGTCGGACTGGACGTATATAGAATCAGACATGACGACTAACGGAACCATCACCCACGAATATGTTGTTCCGAATGTAACGACCGCGCAAGCCGGCTATTACCGAATGATGGCATCGAACTTCTCATCCATTTATAAACCCAACTGCTGCGCCACATCGCGGGTGATACATGTAACAGTCGAGACGCCGCCGCCGGCACCGGTTATCTATCCGGTATCGAACACCTGCGCGGGCGGGGAACTGCTGTTTAGCGTGCCGGCCATTTCTGCCGCTTACGAATGGCGGACAGACAACAGCAGCGGCGCCTACGCCGGTGCACTGCCATACGTGATTGCCACAACCGTCGGTACCCATACATACGTAGCACGGGTACAGAGCGAACAGGGCTGCTGGAGCCCTTATTCCGCCCCCGTCGCCGGAGAAATCACGGCCGCCACGGCCACGCCCTCCATCACCATTACTGCCCTTAGCGCCAACTCTTCGGCGGCGACGCCAACGGTTACATTCGTCGTCGCATGGCCCGATAATACGCATGACTGCCGCCACCTGTCGGATGTGTGGCTCTTTGTCGATCACCGGGCGACTATCAACAATGTAGTAGGCCCATGGACACGCGCCACGCTTGCCGGCTCGCCCACGATCGATGCGGCATCGGTCGGCGGAGGGACAATAGAAACGGTTGCGGGCAACCTCAACGGCTTCTGGCTGCACGGTATTGACGGCGCCTACAGCGCCACCATTACAGTTCCGGTAACGGTAGCCGCGCCTACGTTCTCGTGGTGCGCCTACGCCTCGAACTACCCGCCGAACGCCACCCCCGACGGCAACGACCTGTACCATTTGCACGGCACGGCGCCGTTTGTAATCAACGGGGTGTCGCAGGGAGCGGCCACCACCTACTCCGGCTGCATCAACAGCCTGACCGACGCCACCGGCTGCCCGGGGCTTGTGCCGCCGCAACCGGTAATAATCTCCGCCACAGCCGACCCGACGATAATCGTCCTCAGCGGCAACGGCAGCTCCATGCTGCGCGTCGAAGCCAGTAATGCGGTAGAATACAGTTTCGACAATGGAACCACATGGTCGCCGTACGGGTACCTGCTCGTTTCGCCGCCTGCTACCAGAGAATACTACATTGTCGCAAAATCGCGTGGCGGCTGCGTCTCTAACACGGAAACAGTGCCGGTAATAGTAATTCCATAGGAGAAGCATTGAAGACTTCCCCCTGCATTATCCGGGGCGCTCCGAAATAAATTCGGGACGCCCCGGATTTATTTCGGGCGCCCTAACCGGCCTTGAAAACCCGTCGGAGGTGTAAAACACCTCTCGACTCACGGGCAATCAAACCAATCCGGCAATCGAAAAAAATACCGTTTCGACATAAATAAGTAAATAAATAAACAAATCAACAACTTTTTTTTGCATAATCTAAAAAAACGTGTTATCTTTGCAGCGTTTCATCCGGTTTTTATCCAAAGATATAAGCGAGGACAGGGGGACGGGGTGTCCCCCTATTTATTAATAATAGATGATAGAAAAAAAAGACATACAACCAATTATTGACAACTATACGGCCGGTGCCGGGCTGTTTTTGGTAGCTCTGAAAATAAGTGTCGATAACGTAGTGGAGGTGGTGATCGACGGGCCGCAGGGCGTGAATTTAGACCAGTGCGTGGCGCTGAGCAACCGTATCAATGCCGCCTTCGACCGCAATGTCGAAGATTTTGAGCTGACGGTCTCTTCGGCAGGGCTTGACCAGCCGTTGCGCGTGTTTCCGCAATACCTGAAATATATCGGGCAGGAGGTGGAAATAACCCTGAAAGCCGGAACAAAAAAACGCGTGACACTCCTCGACGCCACGCCGGAGGCAGTCACCGTGCAGTATGTCGAACAGCAAAAGGTAGCAGATAAAAAACGAAAACAACCGGTTATCGTAACCGAAACATATATATTAACAGAAGTAAAAACAACAAAACCAATCATAAAATGGAAGGACTAAATCTGATTTTTTCGGAATTTAAAGAATTGAAAAATATTGACCGTCCTACGCTGATGAGCGTACTGGAAGATATATTCCGCGGATTGCTGGCCCGAATGTACGGCAACGCCGAGAATTTCGACATCATTGTCAATATCGACAAGGGTGACTTTGAAATCTGGCGTAACCGGACGGTTGTGGCGGAAGTAACCGACCCCAATATCCAAATTTCGCTCGAAGATGCGAAAAAGATTGACGACTCCTACGAGCTGGACGAAGAAGTGATGGAAGAAGTCAAGCTGGAAAACTTTGGCCGCCGCGGTATTCTGGCGTTGCGCCAAAACCTCGCCGGACGTATTACCGACATCGAAAAAGCGAATTTGTATAACAAATACCGCGAACGCGTCGGCGAAATTGTGGTCGGCGAAGTCTATCAGGTCTGGAAACGTGAACTGATGGTACTCGACGACGACGGCAATGAACTGCTGATGCCCAAAGCCGAACAAATCCCGTCGGACTTTTTCCGCAAGGGCGATACCATCCGGGCTGTCGTGTCAAAAGTCGAAATGCGTAACAACAACCCGGTGATTATCCTGTCGCGGACATCGGGCACGTTCCTCGAACGCCTGTTTGAACAGGAAGTACCCGAAATTTTTGACGGACTGATTGTGATCAAAAAAATTGTACGTACCCCCGGCGAGCGGGCTAAAGTCGCCGTTGAATCGTACGACGACAGGATTGACCCCGTCGGCGCCTGCGTGGGCGTGAAAGGCGCGAGGATACACGGCATCGTCCGCGAGCTGCGCAACGAAAATATTGATATTATCAACTGGACAAGCAACCAGCAGTTGCTGGTGCAACGCGCTTTAAGCCCCGCCAAAATATCGTCCATCAAAGTCAATGAAGAAAGCAAGCGCATCGGCGTGTACCTCAAACCCGAAGAGGTGTCGATGGCCATCGGGAAAGGGGGGTTGAATATCAAATTAGCCAGCCAGCTGCTGGGCTACGAGCTCGATGTGTATCGCGAAACGGAAGAGGAAGAAGAAGACGTTCTCCTCGACGGCTTCAACGACGAAATTGAACAATGGATTATCGACGCCCTCAAAAAAATCGGATGCGATACCGCCAAAGACGTGCTCGCCATTCCGGTTCCCGACCTTGTACAGCGTGCCGATTTGGAAGAGGAAACCGTTAATCTCGTAGTCAATATCCTGAAAAAGGAATTTGAAGAAGAGGCGGAAGCCCTTGCCAAAGAAAAACCGAAAAAGAAAGCCCCGAAAAAAACAACCCCGAAAATGCCGGCCGACAATTAACGGGTACCGGTAAGGCTGGCGCAGCAACAGTAAAACGAACGGAGTAATATGGCAGAAACAATAAGAATAAGTAAAGTAGTTAAGGAATTTAATATCGGTATCACTACCTTGACGGATTACCTCAGGAAGAAAGGCTTCGAGGTAGAGGTTTCGCCCAACAGCAAAATCTCCGAAGAAGCCTATGCGCTGGCAAAAAAAGAATTTGGAAAAGAAATCAGCATTAAGGAAGAGTCCAAGAAGGTAGTGCTGAAGCTTCAAGGAATGGAACCCGTATCTATCGAAAACATACGGGAAAAACAGGCACAGGAGGCGGAAGAAGAAGAAATATTGATTAAAACCACGCAGGTTGAGCCTCCGCCGCAAATCAGAATGAAACCGGCAGGAAAAGCCGGCTCCGAACCCAAACCGAAAAAACCGGTACCGCCCAAAGAACAGCCGGCCGAACCCCAGCCGGCGCCGGCAGAACCGGCTGCGACTAAACCCGAAACATCGAAACCCGAAGAAATCAAACCGGCCGAACCGGTAGCCACACCTCCGCAAGAGCCGGCAACCCCGCCGGAAACATCTCCGGCAACGCCGCCGGAAACCCCGCCGGCAAGCTCCCCGGAAACACCGGATACCGAAACGCATATCGTTTCGGCGGCAGCGGCCGCAGAAGAACTCATCAAAGTAAAGGTTACGGGAAAAATAGACCTCGATGAAATCAATACCCGCGTGCGTCCCGAAAAGAAATCGCGGCGGCAGCGCGAGCGTGAACGCAAAATTCGGAGAGCCCAGAGGGCTGGCGAAACCGCTGTTGCTGCACAGTCGCCTGCCACGGCCGCAGCGCCCGTAACCCCCGAAGAGCCGGCAGCGACCGAACCCGAAAAACCGGCCGTCGTCAAGCCGGTGATAGAACACATCGAAACACAGGTCGAAAAACTGACAGGGCCTAAGATTATCAACGACGGCCAGAAAATTGACCTGTCGGTATTCGAGCCGAAGAAGAAGGAATCGGCCAGCGAACGCCACAAAAAGCGCGAGCGGATAAAGAAAGGCAAAGTCGATGTGTCCCGAAAAGTCGATGTTACCCGCATCAGCAAAACCGAGAAAGTCAAATCCGCCCCTGCGAAAAAAATCGCGAAGGAGAAATTTAAGCCCCTCCGGCAGGAAGTCGATGACGACGCCGTACAGCGGCAGATAAAAGAAACCTACGCCCGCATGACCGAAGGCAAAGGCAAAACAAAAAGCTCGAAATACCGCCGCGACAAACGCGAGGAAGTGAGCCGCCGCCAAAGCGAAGAACAGGAACGCATCGAGATGCAAAGCACCGTCCTTAAGCTGACCGAATTTGTTACCGCCAGCGAACTGGCCAATATTATGAACGTGCCGGTGGTTAAAGTCATCGAAGCATGTATGAATCTGGGGCTGATGGTGTCCATCAACCAGCGGCTCGATGCCGAAGCGCTCGTGGTTGTTGCCGAAGATTTTGGCTTTACTATCGAATTTGTATCGGCCGACCTGCAGGACACCGTCAAAATGGACGAAGACCAGCCCGCAGATCTCCTCCCGCGACCGCCGATTGTTACGGTCATGGGGCATGTCGATCACGGTAAAACATCGCTGCTCGACTATATCCGCAAAACAAACGTCATCGCCGGCGAAGCCGGAGGCATCACCCAGCACATCGGCGCCTACAATGTCGAATTGCAGGACGGGCAGCGCATCACTTTCCTCGACACCCCGGGACATGAAGCCTTCACGGCCATGCGGGCAAGAGGGGCTAAAATTACCGACCTGGTCATTATCATCATCGCCGCCGACGACGCCGTGATGCCGCAAACCGTCGAAGCCATCAATCACGCCGTAGCCGCCAATGTGCCGATGATTTTTGCCATCAACAAAATCGACCGCCCCGGCGCCAATCCCGAAAAAATAAGAGAGCAGTTGGCTAACATGAACTATCTGGTCGAAGACTGGGGCGGAAAATACCAGTGTCAGGAAATCGCCGCCAAGCAGGGACTCAACGTCGATAAACTGCTCGAAAAAGTGCTGCTCGAAGCCGACCTGCTCGAACTCAAAGCCAATCCCAACAAACGCGCCGCCGGCACGGTTATCGAATCGACGCTCGACAAAGGGCGCGGCTACGTGGCTACTATCCTTGTCCAGGGCGGCACGCTGCGCTCCGGCGACCTCCTGCTGAGCGGCACCTACTACGGACGGGTCAAGGCCATGACCAACGAGCGCGGCCAGAAAGTAACCGCCGCCGGCCCATCGACCCCCGTAACCGTGCTGGGACTCAACGGAGCCCCCACCGCCGGCGAAACATTTAACGTGATGACCGATGAAAAGGAAACCAAAGACATCGCCAACAAACGCGAACAGCTGCTGCGGATGCAGGGGTTGAAATCGAAAAAACACATCACCCTCGAAGAAATCGGAAGGCGCATTGCCATCGGTAACTTCAAAGAACTGAACATAATTGTCAAAGGCGACGTCGATGGTTCGATAGAAGCCCTCGCCGACTCGCTCATAAAACTGTCGAACGAAGAAGTGTTTGTCAATGTCATCCACAAAGCCGTGGGCGCCATCTCGGAATCCGACGTGCTGCTTGCCGCCGCTTCCAATGCCATCATCATTGGTTTTCAGGTTCGTCCTTCGGCAAGCGCCCGCAAGCTCGCCGAGAGCGAAGAGATAGAAATCCGCCTTTACTCCGTCATCTACGATGCGATTAATGAGGTCAAAGACGGTATCGAAGGCATGCTCGCGCCTGAACGGAAAGAAGAAATAACCGCGACGGTCGAAGTCCGCGAAATCTTTAAAATTTCGCGTGTCGGAACGGTCGCCGGCTGCATGGTCAAAGACGGCAAAATCAATCGCCACGCCAAAATCCGAATCATCCGCGACGGCATTGTCGTATATGGCGGCCTGCTCGGGTCGCTCAAACGGTTTAAGGAAGATGTCAAGGAAGTATCCTCCGGCTACGACTGCGGTCTGAATATCGAGAACTTCAATGACATCAAGCAGGGGGACATCATCGAAGCCTACGAAATCGTAGAAATCAAACGAAAATTATAGCCATCGCACAGGCGATGGATTAGCGGATGGCTCGCAGAGGGCTGGCAAGCTGTCTGTCTTTTTCCATCGTCGGGCAGAACGACGGTCATAACCGCAAATAATAGCCCAAAAGAGGGGCGTCTTTGATGAAAAGACGCCCCTCTTTCCGTCAAGGACGCCCCTTTGCTTGAAAGTTGTACAACTTTGCTTGAAAGTTGTACAACTTTGCTTGAAAGTTGTACAACTTTGCTTGAAAGTTGCACAACTTTACTTGAAAGTTGTACAACTTTACTTGAAAGTTGTACAACTTTACTTGAAAGTTGTACAACTTTGCTTGAAAGTTGTACAACTTTGCTTGAAAGTTGTACAACTTTTGTCGAAAGTTGCACAACTTTGCTTGAAAGTTGTACAACTTTACTTGAAAGTTGTACAACTTTTGTCGAAAGTTGCACAACTTTACTTGAAAGTTGTACAACTTTACTTGAAAGTTGTACAACTTTGCTTGAAAGTTGCACAACTTTGCTTGAAAGTTGTACAACTTTTGT
>JAISXF010000068.1 GCA_031270845.1 Prevotellaceae bacterium | reverse complement strand
CAGAAAGGGTTATCCACGTGCAGTGTCCACCAGTGTTTGAATATATAATCCAGTCCTCCGTATTTTTTCAGATAGCGATAGGCTTCCTGCCTGTCCATCTTGTATTCATCGGCAAACTCCGGAATGATAAACGTAATAAAACTGAGCCGGTCGCTCGCTTCCTTGTCTAATTTTTTTCTTTCCAATGTCATATTAATTATGCGATGTAGATAAAACAGGCTGCAAAGATAATGAAATTTAATAAAAACACCCCGTCGAAATGCGATGGCCGGTGTTACACCCTGCCGGCGAGGAGGTCCTGGGTGGTGAGGGGCATGGAAAATGTCTGCAGGCTGCCGAAAAGCGGCCTGTCGCCGACGTGTTTGAGGAATGAAGCATGGATGAGAAATATCTTGCCGTGAGACTCTTCTGGCATTTGGATGGTGCTGTGCAGGCGGGTTACTATCTGGCGGCAGACTTCGGTCTGCCCGTCGGCGGCGGTGATGACAATCATGGCCATTTTTACGCCCGGAGGCCATCCGTGTGCCGTCTGTGCGGCGTTTTCGCCGGAGGCATGATCGATGACGACGCGGATAAAATCGGCATTGAGAACCAGCACCTTAACGTCGGCGATGGCATCGGTCGCTTTAACCCGACTGCGGGTTCCGCCATTTTCGCCGGGCAGCAAAAAGCCGAGTCCATGCACATCATCGGCCGTGATAATACCTTCCATATAAGCGCTGTATGCCCAAATTCTTACCTGCACCATGCACAGTTTGGCGGTGGCTTTGAGCAGTGAATTTCGGCGGGCGCGGTCGGCTGTTGAGGCTTCGACCGAGCGGCACCGGGGGATTAACAGCTGCAGCCGGTCGCGGTTGGCGGTCAGCTCTTCGAGGAGTTCGGCGGGAATTGTCCACGCCGGCTGGTTCTTGGTGATAAGAGTAACGATGTTGTCGATATTGGCGAATTTATCGCCGATGCCGCCGCGCCACCGGCGAATGACCGACAGGATGCCTTCCGAAATAACGGGCACCGCCAGGCCTAACGTAATGACCATATCTGTTAAAGTTTCCATCTTACTGATATTTAAAAATTTTCTACATTAAAATACATTATTTTCCGATTTCTGAACGGCAAAGATACAAAAAATTTTTAATTTATCACAGCTGCAATAGACTTCATTGCAGCTGCAACAGGATTCATTGCAGCTGCAACAGGATTCATTGCAGCTGCAACAGGATTCATTGCAGCTGCAATAGCTTTCATTGCAGCTGCAACAGGTTTCATTGCAGCTGCAATAGGTTTCATTGCAGCTGCAACAGGTTTCATTGCAGCTGCAACAGCTTTCATTGCAGCTGCAATAGCTTTCCGTATATAGCTAAAATGATTGAATATGCGTCATGCCGAAATGGCATGATACAGGGGTTAAAAAAAAAGACGCCGGATGCGATAAGATTATCGCAACCAGGTCTTTTAACTGCGTTTGACGGGATGCTTTTTCGGGGCGGTTTAGAACCTTTCGACCCAGGCGCTCAAATATTCCGCATCGGTACGCTTAAAGCCGTTGAGCATGTCGGTGGCTTCGCTTTTTGTCCGGTAGCGGTAGGCGCTGATTTTGTACTGACCGTCGGAATGAATAACCTGACAGCCATCGCATACGCCGGCGCTTTTCTGTTCTCTCATAACCGTTTCGGCGGTTGCTTCGTCGGCATAGGCGCCGAGCACGACGTGGTAATAATGCCTTTTACGGCTACCCTGCCGGAGCGATTTTTTGCCTTCATCCGGCGCCGGCGTATAGGCCTGAGCCACCGGCGGAGGCGTGGTTTCTACTTCCGGCTGCGTGGGGTATTCATCCTCCGGCATTGTTTGCACAATCGCCGGTTTCGACCGGTAGTGATCGTACATCATATAGAGCGCGAATCCGGCGCCGGCTAATAAAATTATGGCTACGATAATGATAATGTAGCGGTTTGTTTTTGCATTGTCCATACCTTGTTTCTCCTTCTTTTTTGGTGATACATTTGGTTTTATAACCGATTCTATAACTTGGTTTTTAGATGGTTCTGTAATTGATTTGCGAACCGGCGGCTTCGCCGGAACAGGCTTTGGGTTCGGTTTTGCGGGCGCTTCGGCGGGAGCCTCCGGCAACGGAGTGATACTCAATTCGTCGAGGCCGGCAGATGCGGGCAGAAGATTTAAGTCGTCATCCTTTTCAAAGAGGAAATCGCCGTCGTCGGTGATGCGGAGGGTACCGAAATCTGGAAATTCGACCCGTTTGCCGTCATTGAGAGCCGATTGTATTTCAGCCGAGAGCTGCGCGATTTGCTGTCCGGCGTCGTCGAGCAGAATTGCTTCCTTCTGTGCCACACGCGCTTCGAGCAGTCCGTCGTTCCATACTTCCTCTTCCCGAAACTCAACTGTTTTCGACGGCGGCAGTATCGATTTTCCGTTTTTGATAAGCATTGCCGGCTTGTATTCCGTTTTGAACGCACCGATTCCCGGCAGCGAGACCCGGTTGTGTTCGCGCAGCAATTCGACCAGTACGGTACTTATTTTAAAAAGACTCAAAGCCATAGTATTGAAATTGATTTTGCAAAGATAAGCATAATTCTTTTAATATTGTTCATTTGTTGTTAATAAATTTTCATAATATATTATTTCAGCTGTTTTTGGAGGTCATACATTTCGTCTCGGAAGAGGGCTGCCTGCAGGAAATCGAGTTTTTTGGCGGCGTCTTCCATATTCTGTCTCGCTGTTTCTATGGCTTTTAGCAGGTCTTTTCTGTTCATGCAGGCGATTATGGGGTCGGCGGAGGGTTCGGGCGGTTCTTCGCCGTAAGCGACTGGCACGATTTGCTCGCCGGAGAAAATCGCGCGTCCGCTTTTGATGGCCTGATGGGGCGTGATGCCGTGTATTTCGTTGTATTTTAGCTGTTTTTCGCGCCGGCGGCCGGTTTCGTCTATCGTGTGCTGCATGGCGTCGGTTACTCTGTCGGCGTACATGATGACCCTTCCATTGACATTCCGCGCAGCGCGGCCGGCGGTTTGCGTGAGCGACCGTTCGGTACGGAGGAAGCCTTCCTTGTCGGCGTCGAGGATGGCCACGAGCGAAACCTGCGGCAGGTCAAGGCCTTCGCGCAGAAGATTGACGCCGACGAGCACGTCGAAAAGTCCCCGCTGGAGGTCTTCCATTATTTTTACTCTATCGAGCGTTTCGACGTCGGAGTGGATGTAGCGGCACCGGATATGCAGTTTTTCCATGTATTTTGTGAGCTCTTCGGCCATTCGTTTGGTGAGCGTGGTAACGAGCACCCGCTCGTCGATGGCGGCGCGTTTGGCGATTTCGTTAATCAGGTCGTCGATTTGGTTCAGCGACGGCCGGACTTCGATGACGGGTTCGAGGAGTCCGGTGGGGCGAATGAGCTGTTCGACAACAATTCCCTCGCTCCGGTTGAGTTCATAGTCGGCCGGCGTGGCGCTGATATATACCGTCTGCCCGACGAGGGCTTCAAATTCGTCGAAAGAGAGGGGGCGGTTGTCGAAAGCGGCCGGCAGCCGGAAGCCGTACTCAATCAGTGTTTGCTTGCGGGAGCGGTCTCCGCCGACCATGGCGCGTATTTGCGGGACGGTAACATGACTTTCGTCGATGATCATGATAAAATCCCGCGGGAAATAATCAATCAAACAGAAAGGCCTCGTTCCGGGTTTTCGACCGTCGAAATAGCGCGAATAGTTTTCGATACCCGAACAATATCCGAGTTCCCGAATCATTTCCAAATCATATTCGACGCGCTGTTTCAGACGTTTTGCTTCCGCATTCCGGCCCCTTGAGATGAAGAAATTATACTGTTTCACCATGTCGTCCTCAATGGCATGGACAGCCCTGTGCATGCGTTCTTTGGTGGTGATAAACAAATTTGCGGGATAAATCACCACTTTTTGCGGTTCATCGACGGTTCGTCCGCCGTAAGGCTCGAAGGTTTCGATTTTCTCCACTTCGTCGCCCCAGAACATAATCCGGTAAGCATAGTCGCTGTAAGCTAAATAGACATCGACGGTATCTCCCTTAACGCGGAACGTGCCGCGCTTGAAATCGTTTTCGTTGCGCGAATAGAGGCTGTCAACCAGGGCGTAAAGGAGTTTGTTTCGCGACATGGCCTGCCCGCACTGCACGGCGACGGCGGAGGCGTGGAAGTCGTCGGGGTTACCGATGCCGTACAGGCATGATACACTGCATACAACCACCACATCGCGCCTTCCCGACAGCAGCGACGAGGTCGCGCTCAGGCGCAGTTTTTCGATTTCGTCGTTAATGCTTAAATCTTTCTCGATGTAGGTGTCGGAGGTCGGCAGATAGGCTTCGGGCTGGTAATAATCGTAGTAGGATATGAAATATTCGACGGCATTGTTTGGGAAAAATGTTTTAAACTCGCCGTAAAGCTGTGCGGCGAGGGTCTTATTATGGCTTAATATCAGCGCCGGACGCTGGAGCCGGGCAATGACGTTGGCAATGGTAAATGTTTTGCCAGAGCCGGTTACGCCTAACAGCGTGCTTGCCGGTACGCCGCTGCGTAAGGCTTCTGCGAGCTGCGCGATGGCTTCGGGCTGGTCGCCGGTAGGTTGATAGGCCGCTGTGATGGAGAAATTCATGCGACAAAAGTACAAAAAATTAGGGGTTCATCAAATCGGTATTATGGAATTGGAGGATTTCGTAGATATAATCCAGCGCCGCCGCCGCACGGCTTTGGGGGTTCAGTTCCAGGGCTTTCTTGTAGGCGTTAATGGCTTCTCCCCACTGCTGCTGCTGCCCGAAGGCTTTGCCGGATTGATAATAATCTTCGTCGGTTAAGGGTGTGTGCATGATTTTTTTCTGCAAAGATACGAACAATGAATGATGTATTGTGAATGGCCTGCGGGGGGTACAGTAAGTAAGGTTGCCTGTTTATTGCGATGGATTGTTTGCTGTTCGTTGTTCATAATTTGTATCTTTGCATTCAATTATCAATATTCAATATTCAATGTATAGACTGTTTTATTTTGTTGCATTATGCTGCCTGCCGCTGGTGGCCGGCGGTCAGTCAGCCGAGGCGCAGGCCAACCGGCAGCTGCGGTGGAAGGATGCGTGCTACGATACGCACATCCGCAGCATCCAGCTTTTTAAGGGCGACAACGAGCTGTCGTGGCCGGCGCTTACGCTGGGCCTGGACGAGTACCTGACGCTGTGGTTCGATGATTTGTCGGAGAGCCGCCCGTCGCTGCGATATACCATCGTGCACTGCACGGCTGACTGGGAAGAGGATAACCTGTTTCTGGCCGATTACTTAGACGGCTACCCCGAAAACTATCTCTACGATTATGCCCATTCGCATATCACACGTACCGCGTATGTGCATTATACGTTACAAATCCCCAACCGCGATGTACAACTGAAGGCATCGGGCAATTATTTGCTGAAAGTGTATGACGAAAGCGCGTCGCAGCCGCTGTTTGTGCGCGGTTTTTCGGTGCTTGAGCCGAAGTCGTCGGCCACGGCCCTGCGCCTGCGCGGGCCGGCAGTTACCGGCGAGCTGTGCCTGCAGCAGCTGGAGATTGCGGTGGCGCACCCGCAGTTGGATGTGCGCAATGCGTTCCGCGAATTAAAGGTACGCGTCGAGCAAAACGGCTACCGCACGCCCGGCGCCGAACAGCCTGTGCCCGCCTTTGTCGATAACGGGCGGACGGATTTTTCGCAAATCAACCGCAACTGGTACGCCGGCGGCAATGAGTTCCGGTTTTTCGACACGCGCAACCCCGATTTCAGCGGGCAGGGCGTCGCGCAGATGCACACCGACGAGAGGGGCTTTTCCTATGCCCTGCTACAGCCCGACCGGCCGCGTAATAAATACTTTTACGAGCGCGACCTTAACGGGCGGTTTCGCGTCGATGCCGCCCGAACCCTTGAGCGTCATACGGAGGCCGATTATGTAACCGTTATTTTTACGCTGCCGTACGACGAGCCTTTCGACGGCGAAGTATATGTCTTCGGCGCGTTGAGCAATTATACGCTGCATCCGGCGTTCCGTATGGAATACAACGCACAGCGCCGCGCATACGAATTGAATGCGCCGGTCAAACAGGGGCTTTATAATTACCGGTATGTTGTCCTCCGCCACGACGGGACGGTGGACTGGGAGGCCGTGGAAGGCTGTTTTGCCGAAACGGAAAACACCTATTATATATATATGTATTTTCGCGGAGTTCGCGACCGCTACGATCGCCTTGTCGGGCTCTTTACCGTCAATACCGAACGGTAGCCCGCCCCCGCCGGCTTACGGCATAAATTTGTACCCTACGCCTTTAATGGTTTTGATGTAGTTATCGCCCAGCTTCTCGCGCAGCTTGCGGATGTGGACGTCAATCGTCCGTTCGCCGACGACAATGTCCGTACCCCATACGGTCGAATAGATTTCTTCCCGCAGGAACACTTTTTCAGGCCTGGAATACAGGAGCGAAAGCAGTTCAAATTCCTTTTTGGGCATCACTATTTCCTCGCCATCCCGATAGACCATAAAGCGCTCGCGGTCAATCACAATCGACGAGTTAAAGGAGGGTTCGTTTTCGGCCTGTACAACCGCCTGGTGGCGTTTCATCAGGGCGTTAATGCGCGAAACCAGCACCTTCGGGCGGATGGGCTTGGTGATATAATCATCGCCGCCGGCATCAAAACCGGCGATTTGCGAATAGTCTTCCCCGCGTGCCGTCAAAAACGCAATAATCGTATTGCGTAACGATTCGTGCTTGCGCAGCTCTTCGCACACGGCGATACCGTCCATTTCGGGCATCATGACATCCAGCAGGATTAAATGAGGCTCCACCTCCAAGGCTTTTTCCACCCCTTGCCGGCCGTCGGAAGCCGTGTACACATCAAAATTTTCCTTGCGTAAGGTGTACGAGAGAAAGTCAAGAATGTCGTTTTCATCATCGACTAAAAGAATTTTGTACTCTGTCATTTTCTTAATTTATTAAAATAAGATATTCGGGTTATGTTATATTTTTGGTTTACTTTTTATAACTTTGTCGGCCAAAGGTACGAATTTTTTATGATGTACAAATTATAATTTGAAAATTAATGTGATTTTATGATGAATTTTCGCAAAATAACCCTTGACGACCGCGACGCCGTCAACCGCTGCCTGGCGTTATCCGACTTTCGCGCCGCCGAATATTCGTTTGCCAATGCGTTTAACTGGAGTCTGGCGTTCGGTATCGAAATTGCTTTCGCCGACGGGTTCCTGCTCCAGCGTTCCGGCGACAACCCGAAATATTATATGTACCCGCCGGGAGCGGGCGATATAAAAAAGGTGATACAGGCCATCTTCGACGATGCCGCCGAAGGAGGATACACCGCCGTCATTCGCGCCATATTGCCCGAACAGAAAGCGCTGCTCGAAGCGCTTTTTCCCGGCCGCTTCCGCTTTACGCCACAGCGCCAGAGTTTCGACTATATCTATCACAGCGATGATTTGATACGGTTGGCAGGCCGGAAATACCAGGCGAAGCGCAATCACGCCGCGCGGTTTAAGAAGACTTTTGCATGGACATACGAACCCATAACCGGCGACAATCTGGCGGAGTGCGTGGCCATGAATCAGGAATGGTGCCGCGTGTATGGATGCCACGACAACCTTTCGCTGCGTGCCGAAACCTGTGCGGTACGGCGTGCCCTGCTGTATTTTTCCGAAGAGCGGCAACTTGGCGGCCTCCTGCGTGTCGATGGTCGCGTGGCGGCCTACACGGTGGGCGAGCAGCTTAATTCCGACACGCTGATTGTGCATATCGAGAAAGCCTTTAGCGAGCTGTTCCCGGGTGCGTATCAGGTCATTAATCAGGAATTTGTCAGGCGTCATGCCGGCAGCCTGCCGTATGTTAATCGCGAGGACGACACCGGCGACGCCGGCCTGCGGAAAGCAAAACTGTCGTACCATCCGGCCTTTTTACTCGAAAAATATATCGCCGAGCTCCTATGATAGACGAGTTGAAACATATCTGGGAGGTCTGCTTTGACGACAGCGAGGCCTACACCGACCTGTATTTTTCGCACGTCTATGCGCCCGAAAACACGCTGGTGCATACCGTCGCCGGCCGTGCGGTAGCCATGCTGTCGCTGCTGCCGGCGACGCTCGTTACGCCTGCCGGTACGCGGAAAGCCCGCTATGTGTATGCGGTAGCCACGCTGCCGGCGTTCCGCGGAAAGGGTTTTTCGCGGCAGCTGCTCGCGCAGGCCGATGCGCGTATGCGTGCCGAGGGCTGCGAGCTGGCGGTGGTTATGCCGGCATCGGATACGCTGGTGGGGTTTTATGCGCAGCAGGGATTTGTGCCTGCGTTCTCCCGACGGGCAGTGTGGTTGCCCCTCTTCCCGACGCATACCGGTTCCACGCGAAGCTTCCTGAACGGTATCCCGCTTGGCGATACGGACGACGAGCTGCAGATGCTCGCTGCCCTGCGCGAGCGGTTTTTTACGGCCAACGGCGGCTGTTTTGTACGCTGGGATACGGGCATCCTGTCCTACGCCATCCGCGAATGCCGGCTGGCGAGCGGCGGCGCCTTCTACTTTCCCGACTGCGGCGCCGGCGACGGCTATATTATCGTCGAGCGCCGCGGCGATACGGTGGTGGTTCAGGAAATGGCCGTCGCCCCGTCCCTTGCGGAGCATCTGCCGGCGTTCCTGCAACAGCGCTATGCCGACAGCGAAGCCATTATCTTCCACCTCTCTGCCAGCAGCTCCCTCTGGAGCCGCCGTGGCGTCATAGAACCAACCGCCATGTGCAAATGGTTCTCTCCGCCCTGTAACCTGTCCGGCGGGCACTTCGGGCTAATGGGGGGGTGATGCGGTGATGATGCAACGACTCGCTGCACGCCCGCGCCTGTCAGGGAGTCCCTTTTTCTAAAACGGACGTCCCTTTTTCTAAAACGGACGTCCGTTTTGTTAAAACGGACGTCCGTCTTGTTGAAACGGACGTCCGTCTTGTTAAAACGGACGTCCGTCTTGATGAAACGGACGTCCGTTTTGCTAAAACGGGATGCTTGCAGGCAATCGGTCAATCCGTATGGCGATTTTTATTTCGTCAATTTCTATGACGGTGGCGGCTTCGGGTAGCTCGTCGCACAGGTCGATGGCTACGGCTAAGGTTTGCGATTGTATCAGGTCGCCGAAGGCGGCGATGGTGGCGGCCATTTCGGGCTGGCGGTCGAGGCGGATGCGGATTTTGTCGGTGATGTCGAAGCCGCTTTCTTTGCGGAGGTTCTGGATGCGGTTGATCAGTTCGCGGGCAAGGCCTTCGCGGCGCAGGGCATCGGTAACGGTGATGTCGAGGGCAATGGTGAGGGCGCCTTCGGTGGCAACGAGCCAGCCGGGCAGGTCTTCGGAGGTGATTTCGACGTCGTCCTTCAGCAGGGAGATGCTGCCCGATGCGAGTGTGAGGGTGTATTGGCCGGCCTTTTCCATGGCGTCGATTTGCTGCTGGTCGAAGGCATTGATGGCGGCGGCAATCTCTTTCATCCGGCTGCCGTATTTTTTTCCCAAGGCATTGAACTTCGGTTTTATTTTCTTTACGATAACGCCGGTGGCGTCGGTGAGGAAGTGCATTTCTTTTACATTGACTTCGTTCAATACCAGCAACCGGACGGCTTCCAGGTCTTTCTGCATGGCGGTGTCGAGGACGGGTATCATCATCTTCGTCAGCGGTTGCCGGACTTTGATATTGACTTTCCGCCGTAAGGCGAGGGTCATCGACGAGGCGCGCTGCGCGAGCGCCATTTGCCGCTCCAGAGCCGGGTCTATCAGCGCGGGGTCGAAGGCCGGCCATTCGGTGCAGTGTACCGAAGGCTCGGCACCGCGTTCCGTAACGCGGTTGAGGTCGGTGTACAGCCGTTCCATGAAAAAGGGAGCGACGGGCGCAGCTAACCGGGCAACGGTTTCGAGGCAGGTATAGAGGGTCTGGTAAGCCGCGAGCTTGTCGTCGGTCGCCTGTCCGCCCCAAAAGCGTTTGCGGTTGAGGCGCACGTACCAGTTGCTGAGATGGTCGCAGACAAAATCCTGAATCATGCGTCCGGCAAGGGTTACGTCGTAGTTTTCCAGAACATCGCCGGTTTCTTTGACTAACGTATTGAGCAGGGAAATGATCCAGCGGTCGATTTCGGGGCGTTGCCGAACGGGGATTTCGGGGGCGCTCCCCGTGAAGCCATCGACATTGGCGTAAAGAGCAAAGAACGAATAGGTATTATACAGCGTGCCGAAGAACTTGCGACGCACTTCATCGACGCCTGCGGGGTCGAACTTCAGGTTGTCCCACGGTTGTGCGTTGGTGAGCAGGTACCAGCGCAGGGCGTCGGCGCCGTAAGTGTCCAGAATTTTAAAGGGATCGACGGCATTGCCCAGACGCTTGCTCATTTTGTTGCCTTCGCGGTCGAGTACGAGGCCGTTGGCGACAACGCTCCGGTAGGCCGTCGTGCCGGTGATAATGCCCGCAATGGCATGAAGGGTGAAGAACCAGCCGCGTGTCTGGTCAACGCCTTCGGCGATGAAATCGGCGGGGCGGAACGTATCTGTGGCAAACGGATAATGGTTTTGGGCAAAGGGCATCGCGCCCGAATCGAACCAGACGTCAATCAAATCGGCCTCGCGGCGCATGGCCTTGCCCGACGGCGAGACGAGGACAATGTCATCGACATACGGCCGGTGCAGGTCTATGCGGTCGTAATTTTCCTTTGTCAGCAACCCCGGCGTGAATCCCTTTTCCTTCCACGGGTTTTGGGGCATAACGCCTACGGCAACGGCTTTTTCGATTTCGTCGAACAGCTCGCCGACCGACCCGATGCAGCGTTCCTCGCTGCCGTCGGCGGTACGCCATACAGGCAGCGGCGTCCCCCAAAAACGGCTGCGCGAGAGGTTCCAGTCCTGAAGGTTCTCCAGCCACTTGCCGAAGCGCCCCGTGCCTGTACTTTCGGGCTTCCAGCGGATAGTATTGTTGAGCGCAATGAGCCGGTCTTTTACGGCGGTGGTGCGGATAAACCAGGCGTCGAGCGGATAGTAAAGTACCGGCTTGTCGGTTCGCCAGCAGTGGGGGTAGCTGTGTTCGTAGCGTTCGATTTTGAATGCACGCCCTGCCTTTTTCAATTTCAGGGCGATGTAAACATCCACCGTTTCGTCGTCGGGCTTGGCGGCGGGGTCGTAGTCATTTTTCACAAAGCGTCCGCTGAGGTCGCCGGTGCCGTCGATAAAGCGTCCCTGCCTGCTCACGAGCGTGAGCGCGCCGATACCGTTCTCGCGTGCCACGCGGAAGTCATCAACGCCAAACGAGGGCGCAATGTGCACGATGCCCGTCCCGTCGTCGGTAGTAACAAAATCGCCGCATACGACACGGAAGGCATCGCCCGTTTCGGGCTGCGCATAGGGCAGGAGCTGCTCATAGCGAAGGCCTTCGAGCGCGCTGCCGGGGTACTCGCGACCGATACGATAGGGCAGCGCCTTGTCGCCGGCGCGGTATTCCATAGGCGCTCCGGCGTTCTTTTCGGGGAACAGTACGGCGGCGCGCTCCCGTGCCAGCAGCACCGTAATACGTTCGGCAGTATAGGGATTAAAGGTTTCGACCGATACATAGCGGATGTGCTTTCCGACGGCCAGCGCCGTGTTCGACGGCAGCGTCCACGGCGTTGTCGTCCACGCGAGGAAGAACAGGGCATCCGTTGCGGCGTCGCCAAAGAGGAACGCCGATTGTTCGTTCCGAATCACCTTAAACTGTGCCACGCAGGCTGTGTCTTTCACATTTCGGTAGCATCCCGGCTGGTTCAGCTCGTGCGAGCTAAGCCCCGTGCCGGCCGCGGGCGAGTAAGGCTGGATAGAATAGCCCTTATAAAGCAGCCCCTGCCCGTAAATCCGTTTCAGCAGGTACCACAGCGTTTCGATATAGCGGTTGTCATACGTGATATACGGCTTCTGCATATCGACCCAGTAGCCCATCATCCGCGTCAGCGTCTCCCACTCCTTTGTATATTTCAGTACTTCCCGGCGGCAGGCGGCGTTATAGTCTTCGACCGAAATCTTCGACCCGATGTCGTCTTTCGTAATCCCGAGCATCTTTTCAACGGCCAGTTCGACCGGCAGTCCGTGCGTATCCCACCCCGCCTTGCGTTCGACCAGAAAGCCCTTCTGCGTTTTATATCGACAGAAGACATCTTTAATAGCCCTCGAAATAACATGATGAATGCCAGGCATCCCGTTAGCCGAGGGAGGCCCCTCGAAAAACACAAATGGCGGGCATTCCCGCCGCCGTTCCAGCGACTGCTCGAACGTGCGTTCCGCATCCCACTGTGCCAGCACCTCGCGGTTGACGGCTACCAGATCTAATTGTTTATACTCATTGAATTTTTTACCCATTTGATTATCTTTTTTTAAAAAAATGCCTGCAAAGATACGGATTTTAATTATGAATTATGAATTACGAATTACGAATTACGAATTACGGTTGATGCGTAATTCGTAATTCGTAATTAAAGCCGCGGCATGTGAAAATTCCGCAGCGGCTTGTGTGATAATTTCAGGAACACATGCGGACAAGTTGCCCGCATGTGTGGATAAGTTGTCGGCATGTGAAGATAAGTTGCCGGCATGTGTGGATAAGTTGCCGGCATGTGAAGATAAGTTGCCGGCATGTGAAGATAAGGCGTCAGCATGTGCGGATAAGTTGCCCACATGTGTGGGCAACTTATCCGCATGTGTTCCTGAAATTATCACACATGCCGCTGCGGAGTTTTTACATGCTGCGGCGGAGTTTTCACAAGCTGCTGCGGAATTTTTACAAATCGCTGCGGAGTTTTCACAAGCTGCTGTGGAATTTTCGTTCGCTGCTGCGGTAATCTCATTTAATAATGAACCCCGTTCATAACTTTCAACGCGCAACTTTCAACTAACAAAAAAGGGCGAACACACCGGTTCACCCTTTTTTTGTCTATTGTCTAAAAGTATAAAAGTCTATTGTCTAAAAGTCTATTGTCTAAAAGTCTCAACTAAAAGTCTAAACTAAAAATAACGCGGCGTGTTGTATTTCCGTTTCGCGCCCGTGAGGTAATAACCCAGCGACACCTCAAAACTGCCGTTGTGCGTTGTCGTCAGGTTGTTCAGGTCGAAGTCGTAAGCAACGCCAAGGCGGATGCGCTCCGTGATGAACGCCTCCGCTATCAGCGCAATGGCATCGTACTGCTCGGTCTGCTTAATGTTCGCATCATCGACGGTGAACGTCAGGCCTGTACGGTAGCTCGCCCCGATCCAGTAACGCTCGACTATCATTAACATCGCGTTGATGTCCCACGTGATGGGGCTTTTGAAGTCGGACTTCAGCAGCGTCGAGGGCATCAGCGCCAGACTGCGGTTCAGCGGTATCGCCCCACCGACGGTGAGAAAATAACTCGGGTCGGTGCGCATAATGAGCATCGACTTGCCCGCTTCCGTTTTATTGGGAACAATACTCATCACCGAAAAACCGGCATAAAACCGAGGCAGGTCGAAGTAAACCCCGACATCCACGCCCGGACGCCATTCGTTTTCGGTTGTTTCAGCTAACGGGTCGTGATCCACCTTGCTCTTGTCGAGGCCGTAGTGCAGCGCCCCGCCCGCGAGCCCGAAACTCAACCGCGAGTTCTCACTCGTGTTAAAGCGGAACGAATAACTCAGCTTCACGCTGTTGGTCGCATACGGGCCTATCTGGTCGTTGGCGTACACCAGGCCCAGACTCGACCCGCCGGCAATCTTGCCGTCCACGCTGAGCATCGCGGTGTTCGGCGCGCCTTTGATT
>JAISXF010000093.1 GCA_031270845.1 Prevotellaceae bacterium | reverse complement strand
TTCATTGCAGCTGCAATAGCTTTCATTGCAGCTGCAATAGCTTTCATTGCAGCTGCAACAGCTTTCATTGCAGCTGCAATAGCTTTCATTGCAGCTGCAACAGACTTCATTGCAGCTGCAACAGCTTTCATTGCAGCTGCAATAGCTTTCATTGCAGCTGCAACAGCTTTCATTGCAGCTGCAATGAACCGCCTCACGTATAATTTTTTATGATTTACATCGAAATGATACGGCTTTTGGTCGGTCGTCGATATTCGATTATCAAATAAAAAAGCCGCCTCTTGCGGAGACGGCTTCTTTCCAAAAAACAATTATTAAAACACTTAAAAAAATGCCTTGCTTTATTGCGGGCCAATGCCCAGTTTGAAGTCCTTTACGAGCCAGTAGGGTATATTTTTGTAGGCCGCCGAAGTCTGGGTGTTCCAAACAACTACCCGCAGATAACGGTATGAATACGGCCTCGTTAATAGGTAGCCTACATTGTAAATGTTGGTCGGCACGGTGAATGTTCCGGCGGAGCCTTCCGACGAAAGCGGCGTATAGGAAACGTTGTCGTTGCTGCCGGCTAACGTAAAGCGGTTAATTTTGATATAATTATTGGGCGTTACCCAGTCGTGCAGCGCGATATAGACGTAGTCGAAGGAGGTCGGCTGTGCCATGTCAATCACGAAATACGTTTCTGCAATGCCCTGCGGGGAATTGTTATACGTGTCGTTTTTGACCAGCCCGGCCGATACGCCGTCGCGTATAATATTCTCTACGGGGCCTCCCCAGTGGTCGTTAGCGCTGTAATCATAGACCCCGCCGGGCGAGGCGCCGGCAATGCTCCATGCGCTGCGGTCGAGCGCTTTGTGCAGGATGACGTTCAACTCGGCATGCGCCCCGTGCCCGTCGGCGGCATCAATACTGACGGTCGCCGAGCCGGCTACTCCGGTCTTCGGGGTAACCACCAGGGCATTGCTGGCATTGGTTGCGACGGTCATTACATTTTCGTCCGACGACGTGTAGGTGAAGGTATTCAAGGAGGCATTGGTGGGCTGATAGCGCATGTTGTGCGCCGTTGTGCCGGTTACTTTCGGGATGGTAAACGACTGCCCCTCCGTTGCATTAACGGCATTGGAAACATCGTTGGCATGTAACGTTCCCGACGTGGAGCCGGTGGTGATGGCATTCGCTACGTTATTAAATGTAATATTATTAAAAGTAATAGACGCCACCGGCGTAATATTAACCGTTAAGTGGCATTCGACAAACTTTCCGCTGCCGTCGATTGCTTCGGCGCGGATAACGGTTTCGCCTTCCCAGAGGGCAAAAATATCGCCGTCGCCGCTGACCAGCGCGACCGACAAATCCGACGACGTGTACTTCAGCGTTTTTACCGAAGCGTTGGACGGGTTGACGGTGATTTGCGGCGCGAGAATAACTATCGGCCCGGCCGCATTGGTACGGGTTACCGTATAATTCTCGTAGGCCGGCGTGATGGTAATCGACTCAATGGGCGTGCCCACGACAATCACCCTGCACGAGGTCGATACCGCGGCGTCGTTCTGCGACACGACGCGCAATGTCGCTTCGCCGTAGCCGGTGGCGGTCACCACGCCGGCTTGATCGACGGTAAAGACTTTCGCATCGCTTGATATAAATACATAGTTACCGGCGTTTTCGGCATTGTCCGGCGTCGCCGTAACCTGCACCGTGGCGGTCGCGTCGATGTCGGGCAGCGAAAGCACGCCGGCGGATATGTTCGAGAGGGAAATGGCCGTTACCGGATTTCCTATTACTTCTACGGCAGCGCTGCCGCCGGTGATTTCATCGTCCGTGCAGGCGACTGCCATGCCGGCAATAAGGAAGATTGCGATATGATATAACTGTTTCATATTTCTTTTATTTTAAATTTGTTTACCAGTGTGGACGCAGGGGTTCGACGATCTTCACCCGCTCGCCGTATAAAGGCTCGGAGGCGTTGTTAAGATAGGCCGTTTTATCATCATTTCTTAAATCATAGAAAAACATAAAGCCATAGGTACTCCTTATGGTCGTTGCCCGTGTTCTGAGGGTGCTTGCCGTGGGGTTCATATTGTTAATCCATGTCGCCAGCGGAGAATAACGGGCATTCGGCATGCCGATATATGAACTTGCGACCCAGCTGCCATAAATAGCCTGCATCGAATAGTCGATAATATCGACCATGTGGACGCCATCGACATCTGCCGGAATCTGCCGGCCAAAGTTATATTCAAACACGGTGATAATTTTGTCGGGGCCTAAAAGCCGGCGCATCTCAATGATTAGCCGCGACATCTTTACGGCGCTCGGCGCCCATGCAGGATACCAGCTCGAAGCCATGAACTCGGAATAAGCCGTTTGGCTGGTGTTTTGCGAATAGGTTGACCATTCGTCATCGAAATCAATGCCGTCGAGTCCGTAAATGTCCATCGCCAGTTTGCACTGCATGGCGTAGTTCCGCAGCACGTCGCCGGAGAGGTTGGCTACGCCGGCAAAATCCCAGTTGCCGACGACGCCAAGGATGACCTTAATGCCTTTATCCTGTAAGGGCTTAATATAAACGTCGCGGTTTTGCAAAATATGCTTGACCGACTCGTTATATATCAGCCTCACTTCTCCGCTTGCGAGGTCGTATTTAATATTGGCGGCAAATACGACGGCGATGTCAAAGAATGGAATTTCGCTGTTTTCCAATACATACGCTCCGACATTAAGCAGATTGGCCGATGCGTCGCCGACTTCTACGTAGCATAGTGTCTTAACGCCTCCCGGCTTGTCGGTCGATGGCGGCGTGGCCGGGGCGTCCGATACCGCGACGAGGTAGTAGAGGACGTTTAATGTCGATGAAATGCTTACGCCGGCGCCGTTTTTCACCGTTACCGGCAACACGTAAACGCCTTCTTCGAGCGCGCCTTTTGTGAGGGTAATGGCCACCGGCTCCGAAGCCATTTGCCATTTGGCGACCGACACGTTTCCATTGTCGGCGATGGTTACCTGCGCGGCCGGGAAGGCGGCATAGCTTGTATTATGCGCTTCGTTGTACGTTTGTACCAGGTCGGTATTGACGCCGATGCCGGCATTTACGTCGGTACCGGTTGCTTTGGTCAATCCGAAAAAGACGTGCACATTCGTGCTGCCGGTAACGGTTACGGGTATTTCCTGGCGGGCAGTGGTTGCGTCCCGAACATACCCGAACGTTTCGCCGGAGGCGATGAATGCGGTTTCGTCCACCTCGTCGAGCACAATATCGTCGTTACAGGACGGCATGAGCAAAACGCCGCAGGCTGCAAGTATTAAGGGAACGATCCTTCTTGCTGTTCTTTCTGAAATTTTCTGTATCATAATCTTTATTTTTAACGGTTAATTATTCGGGGAGTTCTACCGAAATCCATTTAAGCTGGTTTTTGGCGATGCCGTTCAGGCCGTTTCCGGTATAGTCTTTAATGGTGTTTCCGCTGCCTTCGTCCATTTTCCAATAGGCTACCAGCCCCGGCGTATCGGGTTCTACTTCGTACATCGAGGAGGCAATCTCTTCCTCCGTCCGTATGACGTTCCATATACGGACTTCAGACATGTTTCCTTTAAAATCCCGCGTGTCTTCATACGAAAAACCGATATAAAATTTGTTTGTCGTATGATTAACGAGTTTTTTACCGAGATTGACGCCGGTCGGATAGGTCGAGCCGGTACGTGTTTCTTCGAGCGCGCCATTTACATACAGTTTTCTCTCGCCGGTGATGGTATTGATGGTAAAGGCCAGATGCAGCCATTTGTTCAGGCCGATAACATAACCCATCCAGGTATCGAAAAACTGCGGGTCGGTGGTAACATGCCCGCCTGCCGCATCCCGGACACGGATAAGCGCGTAGCCTTCCACGCCTAAAAACGTACTGACGCTGTTGCTAAAATCGCGCGCCCGCAACAGTCCTTCTATGGTGATGTTCGTAAGCCCGTCGAGGACATCGCTGTTGGGCGCTGTCGGAAATTCAAAATAATTTTCTTCGGTGTTTACCGCCGTTGTAATGGTCGCGCCTTTGCGCAGGACGTAGTAAATGGTTTTTGAGCCGTTCAGTATCGGCGCTCCGTCGGCGCTTTCCAGCGTAACAGGCAATACGAAGTTGGTATTCATTGCCAGGCCCTGCAAGCCTTTGAACAGAACCGTTATATCCGAAGACATTACCAGTCCGGCAGGAATAACGGCCTGCGTCGTCGATAGTTCGTAATATTCGGCGGGCAGCGGTTTGGCCTCTTCGTATTTTATTTTACGATAAACGCTGACCAGCGAGGAGTCGGCCTTTAAAGTAATCCGCACATCCCGACTTTCGGGCAATGCCAAAGCCGCGTTGATGGTGCGTTCCAGTTCTGCGTTGCGTTCTTTCAATGCTATCCTTTCCGTGTTAACCACTTTGGCATTGTCCAAATACACTACGTTATCGAAATTCACTTCCGACTCGTCCACTCTGTTGCAGGCATACAGGGTAAATAATGCCGCAACCGCTGTTAAATAAATATATCGTTTCATTGTTTTTTTAGTTTTTAGAGGAAGGGTTTAATATTTCAATCGCTTCCCGGGTAAATTTATAATCTGTTTCGGCGTTGTAATAATCGTCGTTTATCCGGTAAATACCCAGCCCTGCTTTTGTAAACGTGTCGGGGGTTTTTACCCAGTGTGCGATTTCGATGATGGCGTTTTGCGCGCTTCCGGCGGCGTCCACGATGGTGCCGGTAATGAGATCGGTTTTGTCGGTCGAAAGAGCGCTGGCGCATACAATAATATTGCCGGAAGGAATGCCGGGTAACGATACCGAACGTTTTGCCGCTTCCGTGATGGAATATATGTTATCTAATTTTTCCGTGCGCAGCACAATATAATCGAACGCCGGCAGCAGCGATTTATCATATACGTTCTGCGGCAGGCCTTCAAAGAGAAACAGTTTGCCGGCATGGGACTGGATAACGGCGCTTAATTTGCCGAATATCACATGCTGCAGTTCCCGCATCGCAGCCTCTTCGTCGGCCGGGAGCAGCCCCTTCCCGACAAAGTGGATGCTCAGGCCGTCGAACCCGTACTTATCCAGCAAAGCCAGTTGCCTGTCCATGAACCCGGGCAATTCGACCGCCAAATCGACGAACGGTATCGGCACATAGGTTGTGCCGTCGGCGTCGGCGGCTTCCTGTCCGGCGGTATTTATTTGTTCGATTTCCAGATTGCGCTCTTCGACACCTTGCCGGAACGCTTCGTAGTCGATAAGGTAAAGGGTTTTTGTTCCTTTGTTTTGGCGTATGGCGTCCATTTCGGCGCGTTCAAAATCGGCGAGATTATCGCCGTCGAGGAGCACAGCGATGTCGGTTTTATCGGGTAATGCTTCGAGGTGCCATGCTCTGCTGCCGGGGGCTTTGTTGCTGTTATCAAACCAGCCTATCAGCAATTGATGGTGTGTTTTCTTATAGTTCCTCAAATTTTCCAGATATTGCCGGTACAAATCGGGGTTTTCCGATTCGACGGTTGGTTTTACGACAGGTAAGATTTCCTGTTCCGTCCACTCGCTACAGGCGGTCATTCCGCCCGTCAGCGCTATTGCGAGCGCTACTGTTACAATTAGTTTCAATGTATTCATAATATTCATTTCTATTCGTAATTTCTAATTTCTAATTCGTAATTCGTAATTCGTAATTTCTAATTCTTCCTGTCCCACCATAATTTTGTTCCCATATTATCGGGGCCGTTGAGCAGTTGTATTGCCGCGCGTACATTTTCCGTGTTCTCGGTATATTCGCGCGACGAGAATGTCAGGCGTTTTACAAAAGAGCCGTTCGGGATGGCGCCGCCGCTTTTGTTTAATACAACGGGCGCCAGTTTCGGGTAGCCCGTACGGCGGAACTCAGCCCATGCTTCGTTCCCTAACGGGAATATGGCAATCCATTTTTGCGTGATAATGCGTTCCAGGTTTTCCTCAAATGAACCGGTATCGTTCCATCTGATTTGAACGGCGGAATTAGGGCCGAAATTATGCGCCGTAATGCCTTGCGGATCTACATACGCCGCCGGAGTTGCCGTGCTTGCGATGTAGCTGTTTGCTGCTCCGCCCAGGTTATGCTGCTGGAACGAGAGCGTAATGCCTTCGTTATACAGGTCTTCTGCCGTAGCGCCCATGTTCCAGCCACGCAAAGCGCCTTCGGCTTTTAAGAACGCTACTTCGGCGGCATTCATCCACAGCAGGGGGTCGGTAACGCCCACTTTAGGCAGCGAATAAACGCAGTTGCGCGACCGGTCGTCGCAGATTTTCTGGGCATAATCCGTACCGCCCCGCAAGCCGACGTATCCGCTGTTCGACGATTCGGTAAAATAAACCGCCCGGCGCGGGTCGTTGAAGCCGTTCATAAACGAAACAATGTCGGCGCCCGCGTCCATATCGGAGTAGCCGATGACCTGCATCTGAATCGGGTTTTGCGTAATGTTTTGCAAAAAGGCGTTGTCGGCGTTGGATGTAATCACGCCTATTTCATGGTTCACCGCGCTTTCGGCAATTTGCTGTGCCAGGTCGGGCTTCACGTACGATAACCGCAGCGCCATCCGTAATTTAAGCGAGTTGGCGTATTTTACCCATTTTTCGATGACGCCGAAATAGACGTTGTCGTATTTCCCGTTAAAGGCTACCAGCGACCTGTTCGGGGTCAATACTCCGATGATTTCGTTCAGCTCTTCAATCATTTTACTGTACACCGCTTCCTGGGAGTCGTACGGAGCCGTAAGCCCGCCCAGTGCGCCGATTTGCGAGTAGGGGACAGGCCCGTATGTATCCGTAACCTGGTGCATGGCCGCCACTTTGAACAGTGTGGCCAGGGCTAAGGCTACGGGGTCGTCGGTGAGCGCCTGTATTTCAAAATACGGCGGGTAGATACCGGCCACTTCGCCGGTTCCCGATATGGCATCGTTAAAACCGACAAGGTTCCACGAGGCCGGCGGGTTATAGGTAGAAAACTTCGTTGTCCAGTCGTGTTCGCTGGCGACATAGCCGGCAAAATCCATCCCGACTAATCCTGTCTGAAGTTGATGATAGTTTACTACCAACGGCACTACCATGCTTTGCAACCCAATCAGGGATGCGCCTACGTTGTAGCCGTCGCGTTTCATTTCCTCCTTTGTTACTTCATAGGGGTTTCTGTTGATTTTATCAAAATCCCCCGTACAGCCCTGTATCGCTACGACGATAACGAGGAGCGCTAAAAAAATCTTAGGTGTTTTATTCTGTATCATAATCTGTCTTTCTATTTAAAATTTTACTTTAAGATTAAATCCGATGCTGCGCAGACTGGGCGTCATAAAATGGTCGATTCCCTGGAAATAACTGCCCGTAGTGGCCACCGATTCGGGGTCGAACGGCGCCTTGCAGTATATCATCCAAAGGTTATTGGCGACCAGCGACACCGTGATGTCGGCTACGTCCTTTACCCACTTTCGCGGGATGGTATAACCAAGACTGAGTTCCTGCAGGCGTACATTGGTGGCATCGTAGGTATAATATTGCGGAAGGCCTTCGCTCGCACCCACGGTGGTGTACCATGTTTCGGAGTCCAGCCGGTCGGTTCCGTTAATAATTACGCCTCCGTTGTCGCGGGCTGCCGCCGACGCTTCCGATACGCCGTAGAGGTCAAGAGACGCCTGTGTGGCTGAATATACAACGCCGCCAAGCCGTGCGGAGAACATTATTCCGAGATTAATCCCGTTCCACGAAAAGTCGTTGCGCCACGAAAGGTTGGCTTTCGGGAATACGCTGCCCAAGAAAATCCCTTCGGAGCGCGTTTCGGTTTGTACCTTCCCGTCGGCATCGATGTAGATTTTTCCGTTGCTGTCGTATTTAAAATCCTGTGTCGAATACAGGTCGCCCAGCGTGCCGCCCGGTTTGAGGATATAATACGAATAGCCCAGTCCGCCGACAGCCAGCTCTTCCATACTGATAACTTCGCCCGTCTCGGGATGCACGAAATTATTCATCAACTCTTCGATTTTATTGTTGTTCGTACTCAGTATAAAATTACTGTTCCACGTAAAGCCGCTCCATGTATTGGAGTAGCCTAACGCTACTTCAATACCGCTGTTGCGCACATTTCCCGTCTGTACGTACATGGTCGAATAGCCCGACGATACGGAAATACGCGGCTCAAAGGTTTGATTAACCGTGTTGGTATAATACCATGAAAAATCAAGATTGAAATGCTTCAGCAGGCGCGCCGTCAATCCCACTTCCCACGAGTAGGTGCTTTCGGGCTTAAATACCCGTATCGGGTAAATGGACTGGGTTAGCCATCCGCTCCACGAGTTGACGTCCCAGGCATAGGTGGCCATTGATATGTTTCTCGGAATAGGCGTCCCTACTTTTGTGAACGACCCCCGGAGCTTCAGGTATTCGATTTGTTTGGGGAGTGTGAGCGCCTCGGTCAGTACGGTCGAAAGCCCTACCGACGGGTAGAAGAACGACAGCTGTTCGGTATTGGCTAATGCCGACTCCCAGTCGTTGCGGCCGGTTACCGTTAAATAGTAGGCGCCTTTGTAGCCCACTTCGGCGCTGGCGAATACGGCTTGCGACTGTGTCCGCCAGCCTTCCTGGATGTCTTTGTTCCGGTCTTTGTCCAGCTGCATGACATTAAAAACATTGGGAATCCCGTCCGACCGGATGTCGCCGTTGACGGTCAGCCCGTCTTTCTTTATATCGCTGATGCTGGCGCCGACATTTACCTGCAGGGTAAAATCGCCGAAGCGCTTATTGACATTCGCCAGCACGTCGGCATATATTTGCCGGTCGTAGGAGCGGTTCAGCTCGTAATAGCCGTTGGGGCCGGCAAATGTGCCGTCGGTCGAGGCGTACCGTTTTTCGGAATAGTCGTTATGCGCATTGTCAATACGGGCGCGTCCGGCGACATTGAGCCAGTCGAGTACATCGTATGTGAGTCCGGCGCTCATCATATAGCGTTTCCGGTCGTTATTCCGGAGGTTCCGATAGGCCGCCCAGTAAGGGTTCTGCAACTCGAGGCTTCCTTCGCCCTGCGGCCAGTACTGGGTATTGATGCCGCGCGAGGCGTCGTAGCGCTCATAGATACGCACCATGTCAAAATCGTCGCCGCGGGGGAAGAGGTAGGCAGCCGGTATGGGGTTGAAATAAATCCCGTTGTTCACCATATTCTGGTCGGTCTGGATAATGTAACTCCCCGACAGGTCTAAATGCATTTTATCATCCAAAAACTTGCTGGTATTGCGGAACGTAAAGTTATACCGGTCGTATTGCGTATTCGGGATGATGCCGTCGGAATTAACCACCGCAGCCGAAAAATAGGACTGGTTTTTCTCGGTGCCGGTAGCAATCGAGATGGCATTGGTAAAGACGGTGCCTGTCTGGAAAAAATCCTTTTCAGGGCTGTAGCCATACGTATTTTCGGGTACTAACCGATGCCCCCAGCTTCGGATGGTGGAGCCGGCGTCGGAGGCCAGGTCGCCCGTGCCGTAACGGTTCTGGAAGCCGGGCATGACTAACGGGTCGAGAAATTCACTATTGCTCGAGAACGATACGGCCAATTTCCCCGCCACGCCTTTTTTCGTCGTAATGACAATCGCGCCGTTCGCGCCCTGGTTGCCGTACAAAGCTGCCGCCGCCGCGCCCGTCAGCACCGAAAGGCTCTCGATGTCTTCGGGGTTGATGTCGGCAATAGCTTCGCTGGTGCCGACGGCGCCATACGGGTTCTCGCGGCTGCCGTTGCCTTCGCCCATGTTATTATACACCGGGATACCGTCGATAACATACAGCGCATTGTTGGATGCGGCTATCGACTTCGACCCCCGCATCACCACCTTGCTCGCGCCGCCTGCGCCCGACGAGCCGGCATTGATAGTAACCCCCGCCACTTTACCGGCCAACGAATTGATAAAGTTCGCATTCTTTACCGTCGTAACCTCCTCCATCCCGATGCGCTGCACATTATAACTTAAGGCTTTTTCCGCCCGGCGAATACCGAGGGCGGTGATAACCACCTCGTCTAACGCGGCGATGGTTTCGTCGAGCGCCACGTTGTAAACCGTTTCATTCCCCACCGGCACCTCCTTCGAGTTATACCCAAGGAACGAAAACACCAGCACCTGCCCGACCTCAATGCCGGTGATACTGAACCGGCCATCGACATCGGCAGCGGTGGCCTTCGACGTCCCCTTCACCACCACGCTTGCCCCTATCAGCGGCACGCCGTAGCGGTCGGTTACGAGGCCGGTTACGGCGCGCACTTCAGGCTCGGGAACTATCAGGATATAACTGTCCTTAAGCTGATACGTAAACCCGCTGCCGGCAAGGATGGCGTGCAGCGCCTCGTTGAGCGGGCGGTTGATAATCTCCAGCTCCACTTCCTTGTTGCCGTTGATTTTCGACTCATTATAGGCCACCGACATCTGTGATTGCCTTTCCACCCGCTGCAAGGCATCCTTTACCGTAAAGGTGCCTTTGTTGATTGTAATCCGTACATCGCCCTGCGCATACGTCCATCCCGGAAGAAAAAACAGGAAAAGAAGCAGTACCTGTACTTTCGCTTTCATTAAATAATTCATAATACATTCATTTGTTTAGTTGTTGATTTGTTGATTTGTAATAGCGTAATCGAACCGGCCGGCGACGGTGTTGATAATCTCCATAATGTCGGCCAGCGACGTTTCTTTCTTAAAATAAAAATTAAACCTGTCGTCGTTCACCGACGAAAAATTATACTGGAACGATACATCGTAGCGCCGCTCGAGTACCGTCAAAATGTCGGGAACAGTCATCCCCCGAAACACCAGCTCGCCACGCTGCCAGGCCGTCGCGTCGTGAAGATCGACCTGACTGATGGCATACTGTTTCTCCTGCTTGTTATAAACAAACTGCTCGCCGGACTGGTCGAGGATAAAGTCAGTTTGGTTATCAGTCGCTTCCACCTTAATACGCCCGCTGATAAGGGTTACCTTCACGTCGCGGTCTTCGGCATACGACGCCACCGTAAACTCCGTTCCCAGCGCCTCGACTTCCGTATATTTGGACTTGACGACAAACGGCAGCGCCCGATTTTTCACCACCTTAAAGTTCGCTTCGCCCGACAGGTACAGCGTCCGCGTGCTTTTACCGAAATCGACAGGATATACAATCAGCGTCGCCGAGTTGGTTTGCAGCGTACTGCCGTCGGGCAGCTGCACGGTTTCCGAGAGGCCGCCGCCGCTGAAATATTCGGCAAACACGGGGGCTGCCGGCGCACGATGCGTGAAAATATACCCCGCCGCCAGCGACACGCACAGCGCCACCGCCGCCGCGTAGCGCCATATCCGCACCGCCCGCCGCCGGGGACGGGGCATGAACTGCGATTTTAACTTCAACGACGCCAGCGCGGCCGCCGTCTCTTCCTCCGATACATTCGGCGATTGATCCCACAAACGCCGCAGGGCATCGGCTTTGGCCGCTTCAAAAGAAGGCTCGACCAGCCACCGGTGAAAGTTTTCGGGGGAAGATGAGGCGCTATCCGACGTGTATAGCGCTATGACTTTGTGTACGTATTCGTTCATGTAAAAGAAAAAACGGGAGACTTAAATAAAAAATAGTGAACAGCTGTTTTAAATAATTGTAATTACTTTATTACTGCTATAACAACTAACCGGCCTCAACTACGCAACGGCAACATAAAAAATAAAGACCCGGTCATCGGGAATGAAGCATTAACGGTTGAATGTTAATGATTAATGAAAAATCATCCGCTTTTGACCGGTAGTTTAATTCTTAATTAATTTTCAATTCACACTGCTACTTTTTAAAATTCTGAAAGAAGTAAAAAAAAGTGGAAATTTGTGTAAAAAAATTTTTTTTTGTAATAAGATTTTTTACTACCTTTGCGGCGTTGTTTACTTCTTTTATATGAATATTTAAGAACACAAACTCAGCACGGGATAATATTTATTATCGGAAGTAAAAAACAGTACGTCCGTTTCATTTTTGTAAAGTGGTTGTTTTAACCCTTTCTCCGCGTCCTGCGGAAAAGGCTGGGTCATGCTGGCGTAAAACATTTTCATTCGATCCTCTCTATTTTGGTTTTATAATTTGTTATTTGTCAATTCGTTTTGGGGTTACTTCCGATAATAAATATTATCTCCTGTATTTTTTTTCTTCGCAGGGGCAAAAACCGGCTGTTTTCGTGCCGGAAAATTTTTCTTCACAAAAATTTAATATAAGCAGTTCGCCGTCGGCTGTCGCCGCCGGCTGCCGGCCACTGTCGTGGGCAGCAGCGGCCGGTAGCAGGCAGCGGCGGCCGTTTGCGGGCTGTGAGGTACACCTATATTATATAGATAACATAATTCGGTAATCACATTAAAACCATTCTACGATGACTTCACTTCATTCAGCCGCTCGCATGACGCGATTCCCCGGACAGGGTTCAACGCCTTGTCCGGGGAGGGATGTATGCGAACCGATGCACGCACCGGTCGCGTGCCAAACCTTGACCGGAAGAACCGTCCTCGATGGACGTTTGCGCCAGCCGACCGACAGGCCGACCCCGACAGGGACGGCCGCAACAGGCGCCGGCGCGAGGAGTAATACCGCTCTTTTCCGTAAAAACGTAGCCGATTTCAGGCAAAAAGTACCTGCCGATACCTCGCGGTACGTACCAATTGACAAAAGGTCCCTGCCAATTGACAAAAGGTCCCTGCCAATTGACAAAAGGTCCCTACCAATTGACAAAAGGTCCCTACCAATTGACAAAAGGTCCCTACCAATCGACAAAAGGTCCCTACCAATCGACAAAAGGTCCCTACCAATTGACAAAAGGTCCCTACCAATCGACAAAAGGTCCCTACCAATTGACAAAAGGTCCCTACCAATTGACAAAAGGTCCCTACCAATTGACGAAAACGGTTTGCCTTTTCGGCTCCCTTCCGGCATGGAGGCCTCGCCTTGGGCAGGAACGGGTTACGATGCCACGGAAACAGCCTCTCGACGGGCGTTGCTGCGCGTCGGGAGATTCTTTTTTTTAAAATAAATTAGTTACTTTAAATACATTATTTATATGTCTCACTACAATTCATACTTTCCCCGAAAAGACGGCGCATTTTTACCGTTCGCCGGCAATATTCGGGATAAAAGCAAACTCAACCTGCAGACGTGGCACCTTGATACCGATCAGGTTACGATATTGGACACGGACACCACGAATGCCTACACTGCGTACGACGCGAATGTGAACCCCGAAACCTCCAACCGGCGGACGGCCACCAACAAAAAACGCGCGTTCAGCGACCTGCGGCACTACCTTCGCTTTTTTACCGATTCGTTCTATGTCAATGAATATATCAGCGACAGCGACATCGAAGCGATGGGTCTGCGCCCGCGGCACCCGCACGCCCATGAGCCGTTGCCGGTTCCGGGCGATGCCCCGATTATCTCTGATGTTATATCTCAACATCATACCGTTATTATCTACGTTGCCAATCCGCTGCAGGGGCATCCTGTACAGCATCTTGTGAGCGCAGGTTATTACGGTTTTATTATTCGTTACCGCAAAGAGGATGAAACGGAATGGATGCAGGACGCCTCTACCAAACTGCATTATTCGCTTTATTTCGATGCCGATGACGCGACAAAGCACCTGCACTTTATGATTGCGTGGATAAACCCGCGCATGCAGCCCGGCCCATGGTGCGATGAACAGATTGTTCTTATTACTTGATGAAAATCGATGAAATAACGAAACAATTAATCAGTTACATATTTCAACAACTAAACAAAAAAAACAATGAAAACACCAAAATTTTTGAGAATCTTGGCGTGCGCTGCGCTGATAGGAGGCGCGGCGACAACGATGGCTTGCAGCGACGACGAAGACGGCCCCGGCAAGACATCCGTACTGGGTTCGGTTACAGGTACCGTAACCGATGATTATGACGGCTCGCCGCTCGCCGGCGTAACGGTAACGGTTACCGTTACCGACGCTTCGGGCATCGCAACGCCGGTAGAAAGTTCGGCAACCACAGGCTCCGACGGAAAGTACAGTTTCCCGAATGCGCCGGTAACGACCTCGACCATCTCGTTTTCCAAAACGGGCTGGGAGACGCGCGGCGTGGCGCTTCGCGAAGCGAGCTTTTCCAATGGTGTGGCGACGGTGAACATCGGTCTGCGTAATGCGTCGTTGAAAATCACGGGTATTGTTTCTGACGGAAAGAATGCCGGCGCTCCGCTCGCAGGCGTTGCCGTATCAGCCGGCTCAACCGGCTCGGACGTTACCGGCGCCGACGGTCGCTATACGATTGAAAATCTCGCGACCGACGACTACGTGGTAACGTTTACCAAAGCGGGCTATCCGGTCATTATCCGCGATGTGCCGGCGGCGTCCTTTGCCGGAGGCGTGGCGACGCTCAACATCACGATGGGCGGCGAAGAGCTGCTGCGCGGCAAAACCGCCGACGCCCTCTCGCTGGCCGACAAGTGGTATTATAATGAATACCGCGGCGGGCGCAATGCCGACATGTATCCTCACTTCGACTGGTCAACCGACTACATGGGCTCGAACGAGTACATAGGGAATTTTGAAGAACAGAATGAAGGTTCGACCCTGCGTATCCGCAACGACGCCGCCGACCGCAGCAACCCGGCCAACCTTGATGTGTTCGACTCGTACACCTTCGGCAGCAAGCTCATCACGGCCGATAATAAAATCCTGACCGTCCGGGTGCGCACGCATAATGCCGACGCGTCGGCTCCGGCGCACTGGGGTGTGCAGGTGGTCGATTTGAGCGCTCCGACACCGGCGGCGGTGAAAATCGGCGGCAACCGGACGCACGATTCGGGCAACTATGCCGACTATTATTTCGACCTGAGCGCCTACGTGAACAAGGAAGTCATCATTGCCGTAGGTCTCTACCGCGCCCAAACAGGCGATTACTGGAAACAGCTTGTGTTGCGGTCGTTCCGCTTTGCGAGCCAGAACTGTACCGGCTGGGACTGGCTGCCCGGCACGGAAGCCATTACCGACTGGAAGCTGCCCCTCGAAGCCGTGCGCTCGACGATGGTGAACCCGAAAAAATCGTTTACCGGCGTGAGTCCCGTAGGCGGTAGCCGCGATAACTATATCGACGCTTACAAGTCATGGCGGACGGTGCCGCATATCGGCAAGGAATGGACGTACCTGCCGCTTTATAAAGACCCCGAACCGTTCGCCGGACAGGGATTTATTATTAAAACCCGCGGCAACGGCGCGATTAATACGTTAGTGCCGGAATCGTATTTCTACGCGAAGTTTGAAATTAAGGCAGGCCAGAATAACCTGACCCTGCGGACGCGTAACTTCGGCAGTAATTATACGTTCTTTAAACTGACGGTCATTAAGGAAGACGGGACGGTAACCCACATGAGTCCGGTATCGAATACGGCGCAGGAGGCTTCGGCGGCAGCCAATGGTTGCTGGAAGTTTAAACATGGCGCGGGAGAAGTCGGCACACCGAACGATTATGCGCGGTTTGTATATGACCTCTCGCAATTCAATGGTAACAACGTCGTAGTCGCCCTCGGAGTGTATAACGGCGAAGTCAATGGCGACGAAAACAAACTTTGTATTAATGCCATTGACCTGCAGTAATCAGTTTTTCCCTGTTACTCTGTGAGGCCTCTGTGCCGCTCTGTGTTGTTTGGTTTTTTCTGACACAGCGCGACACAGGGGCGCACAGGGCGACGGTACGGGAAAATTACACACAGTTAAATCAATAGATTATGAAAAAAAGATTGAAACTCTTTTTGTCCCTGTTGCTGGCTATCGTATGTACGGTGGCTATGGCAACCTGCAAGGGAAGCGATCCGGCTCCCAATGGTAATGGAAACGGCAATGGCAACGGTAATGGCGGCGAGGAAACCAACCTCTCCGAGCAGAACCTGATACGTGCCATTGAAATCGCCGATGCGGCTTTTGAAAATCATTTTGAAGGCAATGTAATGAAAATGGCGCGGTATTACAATCCCTACACCGGTGTCCGCTCGTCGGAAACCGGCAGTATCTGGATGTACACGGCGGCCATCGAAGCGGTGAATGCCATCCTGCACGGCCTCGAAGCCCTTAAGGAGGACGGCAAGCCGATGCTCTACAACAACCACTTCGCCCGCTACTCCGAACAGCTCTACAAGCTCTACGACGCCGCCGATTACTACCTCGGTACGTTTTCGCTGCGCTCCTATACGCAGACCAAAAGCTGGTCGGTATATGCCGTGAACCGTGCCGGAGCGAAGGGGGGAGCCAATGTTACGGGCGTATTGAATGTCTATGACGACCAGATGTGGCTTGTCCGCGAATGGGTCGAAGCCTACCGGCTTACCGGTAATGCGGAATATCTGGCGAAAGCCGAATACCTCACCGAGTACGTACTCGACGGCTGGGACTGCACACGACCGAGCGCCGGCGCCGAAGAACGTGGCGGCATCCCCTGGGGGCCGGGCTACGTTACGAAGCACTCGTGCAGCAATGGCCCGATGGTCAGCCCGCTGGTATGGCTGCATGAAATCTACAAAGACAAGGCCGACGAAACGGAATACCGCTACATCGACCAGACCGACGGCCGTACCCGCCGCTCGGAGATGCGCAAGAAAAGCGACCACTACCTCGACTTTGCCCGGAAGATTTATGCGTGGCAAAAACGCTATCTGCTAATCCCCAGCTCCGGCGTCTATGACGACATGATGGGCGGCTGCACGCCCGGAAGTCCGAGTACTGAAAATGTCGGAGGCGTTACCTACCGCCGCGGGATTACCTGCGTCGATAGGGTAGGGCCGCCGATTACTTACAACTCCGGCTCGATGCTCTCGGGCGCTGCCGACCTTTACCGCGCTACCGGCGAAGCCGTTTATCTGAACGATGCCAAAGACCTTTCGGATAAAAGCTTCTCCCACTTCGCCACGCTCGGCCAGACCAAACCCGGCTACTATACTTACGACATCAGCGGCTTCCGCAACTGGTTCAATGGAGTGCTGATGCGTGCCTACGCCGAAATATATCCGTCGTACCCCAACGTAAGCGTCTGCCTGAAAAGTTTTCAGGACAATCTCGACTACGGGTACAAGTACCACCTCTACAAACATGTCCTGCCGACCAATTTGCTCCTCGGCTGGAGCCATGAGGCCAGCAACAATAATGTCGAAGGCATGTTCGCATTCGCTTTTGCGGCGGAATATGCCGTACTGGCCAAATATGAATTGATAAAAGAATAACCTTAAATCAGATTTACGATGCAAAAAAAACAAACAAACTACATGCGATACTTAATGATAAGTATCCTCGTGATTCTCGCAGCCGGCGTAACGCCGCTCACCCTGTGGGCGCAAAACCGTACCGTGGCGGGGATTGTAACCGATGCTAAAGGCGAGCCGCTGACGGGCGCCTCCGTGAGCATCAAAGGCGCGACCGTAGCAGTGCTTACTGCTTTCGACGGCCGTTATTCAATCGAAGTGCCTGCGGGCGCCGTTCTCGTCTTCTCGTTTGTCGGGTATCTGACGCAGGAAGAAACGCCCGGCGACCGTGCGACGGTCAACGTCGCCCTGCTCGAAGACAGGCAGGTGCTCGATGAAGTGGTGGTTGTCGGATACGGCTTCCAGCGCAAAGCTTCGCTCACCGGCGCCGTATCGGGCGTTAAGGGCGAAGAGATGCGGCAGACGAAAAACGAAAACCCGCAGAACATGCTCACCGGCCGTATCGCCGGCGTGCGCGTATGGCAGAAAAGCGCCGAACCCGGCGCCTACAACAACAACTTCGACATCCGCGGCATGGGCAGCCCGTTGATTGTTATCGACGGTATCCCCCGTTCGATGGACGACTTCCAGCGCTTAAACCCCAACGATATTGAAGACATCTCGGTGTTGAAAGACGCTACGGCGGCCATCTACGGCGTCCGGTCGGGTAACGGTGTGGTACTTGTATCGACCCGCAAGGGCACCACCGACGGCAAGGCAAAGGTACGCTACAACGGCGCCTTTACCCTCCAGCAACCTTCGGGAATGCCCCAGCTGGCCGACGTATATGAAACCATCGCGATTTACAATGAACGGTCGATGAATAATATCTCCGGCGGAAGCATTGTGTACGATAACGACTTTGCCGAATCCTACCGTAACGGCACCCGCCGGTCGGGCGACTGGAACGACGAAGTCTTTTCCGACGTCGCCCCGCAAATGCAGCACGACCTGAGCATCACCGGCGGTACCGACAAAGTTCAGTACTACGTCGGCATGGGCTACTTCTACCAGGAAGGCTTTTTCAAATCGGGCGACTTAAATTACAACAAGTTTAATGTCCGCTCGAATATCAGCGCCAAGCTGCTCGAAGGCCTCACGCTCGATTTGAACCTCAGCGGCGTCGCCGACCTGCAGCATAACCCCTACAATTCTACCGTCGGTATTATCCGAAGCTACTGGCGACAGGGTCCGCTTTACCCCACCTATGCCGACCCCGAAAGGACCATGCTCAACTACCAGGGTCTCGAACAGCAGGAAAACCCCGTGGCGATGATGACCTCCGACGTGTCGGGATACCGGAAGTACGACAAGAAAATATTCCAGTCGTCGGCCGCATTGAACTACGACATCGGTACCCTCGTCGATGTGTTGAAAGGCCTCTCGGCTAAAGTCCTCTTCAGTTATGACTACCGGTTAGACAACAACTCGGTCTTCCGCAAGGAATACTACCAGTATGACTATAACGAAGTAACACAGACCTACGAGCCGGAGCTGTTCGGTAACAGCCATCCGAACCGCATGTACCGCCAGTTCCGCGACAAGGTGCAGCACCTCGGACAGTTTTTACTGAACTACGACCGCACCTTTGCCGGAAAGCACCGCGTAACAGGCCTTGTCGGATGGGAATTTCAAAAAACCAGCGGCGACAACTTCTATGCGCAGCAAAATCTCGCCTTTGGCTCCGACCGGCTTTCGGCCGGTACCGGCGTAGATCAGATAGGCTCTATGGACAGCAACAACAGCGACTACTATACTATCTCTTACGCCGCGTTGTTCGGGCGTGTCCACTATGCCTTTGACGACCGGTACTTAATCGAAGCGCAGTTCCGCTACGACGGCGGGTCGAAGTTTGTCGAAACGAAACGCTGGGGGTTCTTCCCCTCGTTCTCCGCCGGCTGGCGTATCTCCGAAGAGCCGCTCTTTAAGGCTACCGAATCGCTCTCGTTCATCGACCAGCTCAAACTGCGTATCAACTACGGCGAATCGGGACATGACGGCGACTTAGAATACGACTGGATTACCGGTTTCGTTTATCCAGATAATAACAGCAATGCGGCCAGCGGGTATTACAACCAGCATGTGCCGGGCTATATCTTCGACGAGTTTACGCTCGGCCTCCAAACACCGGCCTTGCCCAACAGGGAAAGCACCTGGTTTACGATACGCACGTTGGACATCGGGATTGATTTTGAAGCGTGGAACGGCCTGTTCGGGTTTTCGCTCGACTACTTCAACCGCCTCCGTGAAGGACGGTTTGCCCGCCGTACGGGCGACCTGCCCACAGTCGTCGGCGCTACCGCCCCCCGCGAAAACCTCAACAGCGACCGCCAGTTCGGGCTTGACCTCGAACTCTCGCACCGCAATCGCATCGGCGACGTCGAGTACCGCCTCAAAGGCATTGCCACCATCACCCGTAACAAGTATCTGACCGCCGTGCAAAATGGCCCCTACGGAAACTCTTACCGCCAATGGCGCGACGATAACCTCAACAACCGGTACCAGGGCGTCCAGTTCGGCTACGAAAGCGACGGCCGGTTTACGAGCTGGGAAGACATCCGCCGCTACGAGCTTTACCATGAACGCGGCGTGCTGCCGGGCGATTATAAATATGTGGACTGGAACGGCGACGGTGAAATCAACGGCCTCGACGAGCATCCTATCGCCTTCGACCAGACGCCATGGATGAACTTCAGCCTTAACATCGAAGCCTCATGGAAGAACTTCGACGTAGCGATCCTGCTGCAAGGCTCGGCCTTAGGTTCGATGCAGTACCGCGAACCGCTGTACTCTATCTGGGGTAATAACGGCGGCGGCGTCCTCACGCAGTACCTCGACCGCTGGCATCCCGTCGATCCGCTGGCCGACCCCTACGACCCCGCTACCCAGTGGGTCGAAGGATACTACGGCTACACGGGGCATTATCCTATCGAAAACTCGACCTTCAACCGCGTCAGTACCGCCTACCTCCGCCTCAAAAGCGTGGAACTTGGCTATACGCTGCCGAAAATAAAAGCGCTCTCGGCAATGAACTTGCGGGTGTTTGTCAATGCTTATAATCTGCTTACCATTACGGGCGTTAAGTTTGTCGATCCCGAACATCCCGAAGACGAACTGAGCCGCCTCTATCCGCTTAATAAAACCTATACCGTGGGGCTGTCCCTGTCGTTTTAGGAAGTATGAATATTGAATATTAAAAAAATAGAAAATATGAAAAATATCTATAAAATAGCACTCCTCGGCCTTGTTCTGTTTGCAGGCTCCTGCTCGGACTACCTCGACGAACCGCCGAAATACCTCGTTACCGACGAAGACCTGCTGTCGAACGAAGCCGGTCTGAAAATTTACATGGCTCGCATGTACAGCTACCTGCCCATCGAAGACTTTAAATATATGGGACAATGGGGCTTTAACTTCAGCTCGTGGTTAGGCGCCTTCGGCATCGAAGCCACCGGCGAAGCGTTAAACCGCGATGGAATATGCCGCGCCTTTACCGGCGAAGACACCCCCTACTGGGGAATGGCATTTACCCTGCTGCGCGACGCGAACCATGTCATCGAAAACCTGCCGGAATATCAGGAAAACTTTGCCGAGCCGCTCTACAATCACTACCTCGGGCAGGCCTACTTTGTACGTGCCTTTGTGTTCTATGCCATGGCCAAACGATTTGGCGGAGTCCCGTTAGTTACCTGGGAAATGGAATACCCGAACGAAAAAGAAGCCCTCGAAGTGCCTCGTGCGACGGAAGAAGAAACATGGAATCAAGTTATGGCCGATTTCGACCGTGCGGCAGAACTGCTGCTGCCGGCCAGCCCGGCAGCAAACATGGCGAACCGCTTTGTCGCCCTGTCGTATAAAGCCGAAGCCATGCTCTATGCCGGCTGCGTAGCCAAATACAACCAGACGGTATCGGGCAACCTCACCGGGCTGGGGCAGAAAACCGGCGTCCGCGTCATCGGCTTCGACCCTAATACGTGGCAGGACGCGTCCAAGCGCTACTTCACCGAAGCTTACAAAGCCGCAAGGCAAGTGATGAGCGAAGGCGGCTATTCGCTTTACAGGAAGAAATGGTCGGCTACCGACCGCGAGGCGCAATACCAGAATATGGTCGATATGTTCAGCGACCTGACCAGCCCCGAAAACATCTTCGTCCGTGAATACGAATACCCGACCGTTACGCATGGCCTCGAAGCCTACAGTATTCCCTTTATCTTTCGTACGGTACTGGCCGGAGGTACCTGTCCGTCGCTTGATTTCGTCGAACTCTTCGATGGCTTCCCCCGCTACCCCGACGGCACTATCAAAGTTACCGACGGCAACTCCAACACACAGGGCAACTACGTGCTCTACGACACGCCGATGGCTTTCTTTGCCAATGCCGAGCCGCGTCTGCGGGCATATGTCATCTTCCCGGGCGACCGCTATAAAGGGCAGGACATCGAAATCCGCGCCGGCGTCTATACCGGAAACACGCCGATTAGCCCCCTGTTTACCGACTATTCGTACGCATCGGCCGAAACCCGGTATCAGGATGCAACAGCTCATAACAGCAACCCGAAAAGACTGTTCGTCGGCACCACGCCGGATATTAGAGGAACCGTCGCCGGCGTAGCCGACCCGGTTACCGGACAGGTACCGATGATGGCCGCCGGTGCAAACGGCCCGTTCCAAAGCAACGGGGAAGGAGCTATGACCGGGCTTTACCTCCGCAAATGGCTTAACACCGACCCGGCATTCCTGCCGGCCGAAGGAAAATCCGACCAGCCGTTTATCCTCATGCGCTATGCCGATGTACTGTTGAATGCGGCCGAAGCCGCCATCGAGTTATCCCTTGCCGGCGTCGCCTCGCCCGACGGCTCGAACCTGATTCAGGTAGCCACTACCGCCATCAATGACATCCGCGAACGCGCGGGCGCTACGCTGCTGGTCGGCAACCTGCCCTCGACCGAAGAGGGGCGGAACATCGTCCGTAAGGAACGGCGCAAAGAATTGGCCTTCGAGCATAAAACCAAATGGGATTTGCGCCGCTGGCGCGTATCGCACTACGAAGGCCGCGACGGGCTTTGGGGTGAAACACGCAACAAAGACGCTTACAGTAGCACTACCAACTTCCGCTTCCGCGGACTGTACCCGTTCTATTCGTCGGTGGCCGGAAAATATTTCTTCGATGCCCGCTTCCAGTGGGTAGCCCTGAAAACATTCTCCTATGGCCCGCTTGACTACTATTTTGCAATCCCGTCGGGCGAAGTTACCAAGAGCGAATACATCGATCAGCAACCGAACAGGTAATATAATATGAATTTTTTTAAAAAATACAGAGATATGAAAAAGACAGTATTTTATACATTATTGTGCGCCATCGCGCTTACCTTCGGCGCCTGTGATCTGTTTAAATTAGATAACTACGACGAGCCGGCCGAAACCATTCAAGGCGTGGTGGTTGATGTGGCTACCGGCGAGCCCGTGCTTACCGACCAGGGGAGCGAAGGTATCCGCGTCCGCCTCACCGAGTTGAGCTGGACTGGCGTCGAAACGCCCGACCATAACCCCGATTTCTATTGCCGCCCCGACGGTACGTTCCGCAATACGAAACTTTTTAAAGGCACCTATCACGTAAGGATCGACGGGCCGTTTATCCCTCTCATCCGTGAAGACGACCGCGGCGTTCCGCTGGCCGACGAGAGCCAGACGGTCGAAATCAGCGGCGTTACTGACGTCCGCTTTGAAGTGCAGCCTTTCCTGAAAGTAGAATTGCTGGGCAACCCGGTAGTGAGCAACGGCAAAATATCGGTGCAGGTGCGTGTATCGCGCGCCGTGTCAGACGCGGACTTCCGTTCTAAAATCGAACCCATGGGCAGTTACGACGCCGCCTTCCTCAACGTAACCGACATCCAGCTCTTTGTCAGTTACTCTTCGAGCGTAGGCTACCGCGCCCGCGACGATCGCTGGTCGAGCAAGATAGAGTATGCCGGTTCGTCGTTCAACAGCCTCTTGGGAGCGCCGGTTACGATCCAGTCCACCGGCACTATTCCCTCTGGAAGGACGGTGTTTATCCGCGCCGCTTCGCGGATAAACTATGACACCCCCGCCGGCAGCGGTACCAAACGCTGGAACTACAGCGAGCCGCTGGAGGTGATTATTCCGTAACAGACAGAAGACAAAAGACAAAAGACGGAAGGCAGAATAAAGAATAATGCCGGCATTATGAAGAATAATGCCGGCATTATTTTTTATAATGCCGGCATTATGAAGAATAATGTCGGCATTATTTTTTATAATGCCGGCATTATAAACAAGAATGCCGGCATTACAAACAAGAATGCCGGCATTATAAAGAATAATGCCGACAAAACAGCCCGCATGGAAATATGCGGGCTGTTTTTTTAATTAAAAATTAGAAATCAGGCCAACCGGACGTAATGCATCGTTTGCAATGCGTCAGTTCTTCAGCCACCCGTCCTGTCGGTAGCTTTCAATAACTTCCCGAAGGGCTTCGTCGAGGCGGTAATCGGGGGAAAAATGCAGGTCGGTGCGGAGCGGCACGGTGTCGCAGATCCAGCTTCGGGCGCACAGGATATTATATTTGTCGATATTGAGCGACGCCGGCGTGCGGCCAAACCAACTATACAGCCGGTCGGTGGAATAAAAAACCGCTTTGACAAACCACAGCGGAAACGACACGGAAAACAACCGTCGTTTGCCTAACTGTTGCCGGATAATTTCGGCATATTCCCTTGTGGTGTACACCTCATTATCAGCAACAAAGTAGGCGCGGCGCGACAGGGGCGATACGCAGGCGGCAAACGTCGCCTTCGCCAAATCACGGACATGAATAAAGGTAATATATTGCGGACGACGCCCCAAAAACGGAACCAAGCCGTTGTTGACCATTTTAATGTACGTCAGGTAGCCCCTGTCGCGCGGGCCGTAGATGCCCGTAGGCCGCAGGATGATGAACGGGAATGATGCCGGCAGCGAAAACAGGTATTTTTCCGCTTTCAGTTTGCTTTGGCCGTAGGCAGTATTCGGGCGCGGCGTGTCGTCGTGCCCGATTGGGCGCTGCGACAGGCCGTCGCCCGGCCCAAAGGCCGATAGACTGCTGATATAGATGAATTTCTTCGGCGTCATGCCGGCCCCTATCAGGGCGTCGGCCAGATTTCGGGTGAAGCCGAAATTGATGCGGTCGAACTGCGAACGTTCGGCGCTGATAATGCCTGCCGCATGGATCACGTAATCGAATACGCCGTGTTCCGCCTTGCATTGCCGCAGGGTCTCGGTGAGCCGGCCGGCGTCGGCCAGCGGCAGATCGATAAAATGGATGCGCGGATCCTGCAAATATGCCCGACTGCTCGATGCCCGCACGCCCGCACAGGGTGCATACCCGTTGGCCAGCGCATAATCCGTCAGATGACTGCCCACAAAGCCGCTTGCGCCGGTAATTAATACTTTCGGCGCGCGCCCTGCCGCCGAAGAAATGACTGTTTGATGCTGATTATTCATGCTGCAAAAGTAGTAAAAGAATTAGGAATTGCGAATTGGAAATACCTAATTCTTAATTTTCCACTACCTTTGCGTTCAAAAAAACACGTTATTATGTTAATTACAGGAATTACAAGTGCTGCACGGCACGCCGCAGGGAGGGTCAAACGGTTTCTTTTGTTGATTTTATTGTTTCCGGCAGTGAGTTTTGCGCAGCCGGCAAAAAATAATGCGGTGGCAAAATACATGGCCGAATTGCCGCACGATTCATTACTGCACGCCGCGTCTATGAGTATTTTGGTGATGGATGCGGAAACCGGCGCCGTTGTGGCATCCCTCAATCCGAACACGGCGCTGCTGCCGGCATCGACGCTTAAGGTGGTTCCCACCGGCTTGTCGATGCTGACGTTGGGGACGGATTACCGGTTTCGCACGGCGCTGTACTACGACGGGGGCGTCGGGCGCGATTCGGTACTCAATGGCAATGTATATGTTGTGGGTGGCGGCGACCCGACATTCGGTTCGCGCGAGGCTATCGCTACGCCTCTCGACAGCGTGTTTGCGCATTGGACGCAGGCGCTGAAAACGGCCGGTATCAACCGGATTGCCGGCCGCATCATCGCCGACGAATCGTTTTTTGATTATGAAGAAACGCCCGAATCGTGGACATGGGGCGATATGGGGAATTATTTCGGCGCCTGCCCGTCGGGGCTTTTGTTTTTTGAAAACAAATACGAAGCGACGCTGGCCTCCGGCGCGAAAGAGGGCGACACGACCACCCTCCGCGCCGTGTATCCGCTTCTTCCCGACGCGCAATTTACGAATAGAGTAAAAACCGGCAAGCCCCGTTCAGGCGACAAAACCGTAATCTTCAATTCGCATTATTCGACGCAGCAGGTGCTCACCGGCACCATTCCGCCGCGGCAGACCGCGTTTGTTATCAAAGGCTCGAACAAAACGCCCGCCCTCTCGTGCCTCCGGCATTTCGACGACTGGCTGAACCGGCACGGCATCGCCACCGCCGCCCTGTTCGATGTATGGAGCGAACAAAAATTTACAAAAAGCCCGCGCACGCTGCTTGCCGTGCATCATTCGCCGGCATTGCGGGAGATTGCGGCTATTACCAATAAAAAAAGCAATAATCTGTATGCCGAGACCTTGTTAAAAACAATCGGCGTAACCCGGAAACAGTGCAGTTTGTATGATTCGTCGTTGGTGGCCGTCCGACAGCTGCTCGATTCGTTGCAGGTGCCTGCCCGTTCCATCCGGCTATGCGACGGCAGCGGGCTTTCGCGCCGGAATTATATGACGGCGCAATTTCTCTGCGATTTCCTCAAGGCCATGTACTTGTCGCCGGTCTATACCGATTTTCGCGCCACGCTGGCTACGCCGGGCGAAAAGGGAAGCACGTTTGAACGGCTGTTGCCCTCCGTGCCGACTGCCCGGCGGCTCCATGCCAAAAGCGGCAGCATGAGCGGCATCCGCGCCTACGCAGGGTATTCAGAGAACCCGAACGGCACGCTGGTTTTTGCCGTTATCATCAATAATTTTAACTGTAAAGTAGCCGACCTCCAGCCGAAAGTGGAGAAACTGCTGCGATTAATTATTAATTATGAATTATAAATTACCCCCGCAGGCAATTCATAATTCATAATTCATAATTCAAAAAGGCAAATCGTCGGCTGTGGATTGCTCCGTATTATTAAACGGGTCATCGGCCGGCGGCGTATTCGGCGGTGTCGATATGCCGGCTGCGACAGGTGTAAAAGTCGAGGCAGCTACACTAATAGCTTCCACTTCAATTTTCCATGGAACGACGCTGGTGTACCATTTGTCGTTAAATTCACGCGATTGTAAATCGAAATTGACTTTCAATATATCGCCGATGTTGTAACGGACGGCCTCGTTGACTTGATCGCCCCACAAGGATAAACACACCGAACGCGGGTATTGTCCGGGGATTTCAATAATAATATCCTGCCTGCTCCAGTTTCTGCCATTGGAAGAAACACCGCTTTGGACATCGAGTTTCTTAATTAATTTTCCGCTTATTTCGAGTGCCATAGTCGTATTATTCTACAGGTTCAACTTCTTCCGTAGTTTCTTCTTCGGGCTGCGGGCCGGGGAAGACTTTCAGTAGTTCCACTTCAAAAATCAGCGTAGCGCCCGGTTCGATAATCGACCCGTAGGGCGCCTGTGCGCCATAAGCCAGTTCGCTTGGAATGTAGAGGATGGCTTTGGTACCTTCGCCGAATTGCTGGAACCCTTCCGTCCAGCCTTTAATTACCCTGCTTAAAGGAAATTTCGCCGGTTGGCCGTATTTGTACGACGAGTCAAATTCGCGTTCGTCGAGCAACGTGCCTTTGTAATGCACTTCTACCGTATCCGCCGCCGTGGGTTTGATACCCGTGCCTTCGGTAAGAATCTTGTATTGCAAGCCGCTTGGCAGGGCTACCACACCTTCGGCTTTTTTATTCTTTTTCAGGAAAGCTTCTTCGGTCTTTTTATTTTTGGCCACTGTTTTATCCTTTTCCAGTTCCTGTTGTTGCCTTACCAGTTCCTGTTGTTTCCTCATCAGGCGTTGAATGATGGCGCGCGATGTCGTGCTGTCGAAACGGAGTTCGCTGTCGGCAAGGACGGCTTTCATCGCTTCCAGAAACGTATTGAGGTCAATTACCTTTAATGGCGTGCCTTCTTTGAAGTTTTCGGCCAAATTGATACCAAGGGCATAACTCAACGAATCAATCCGGGCAGGCGATAGCGATCCAAAAACGCTGTCAATGGCCGGTTCTTCGAGGGCCTGAAGGTTCATAAAGAAACTTTGGATATAGCCCATGGCCTGGTCATTATCAAAGCGAAGCAACTCGTTGTTGACGACGCTGGTCAGGGCATTCTCTAACGTCTCGATGGAAAGGAACGTTAGTTTGGAATTTTTCAGGTTATTCCCGTAATCAACTCCAATAGCATAGCTGAGCGAGTCCACCTCAGCTTTGGTCAATTCAAAATTGTTTTTTTGTGCACAACTTTCGGCTGTTATGGCAAATAACACCGAAACAAACAAGAGCGTTTTTACTGTTTTCATTTTTTTCATTTTTTAAAGTTTATATTTTAATTACTGTTGTTTTCTTTTCTATGGTTCCGATTCGCAAAGTACGTATAGCAGCAAAGCTTATACAGCAGGCGGGCGGCTACATTGGCGTCGTTGGCGTTGGCTGCCGTTTCACACAAATCGAATCCGATAATCCGCCGTCCCGATTGCGCTACCTGCTTCAGCAGATATACGGCCTGCGGGTAGCTCAGGCCGCCCGGCACCGGTGTTCCCGTATTCGGGCAGCAGTCCGGCGTCAGCCCGTCAATGTCAAAACTGATATATACATCGTCGGGCAGCGATTGTACGATTTCGTCCGTATGCGCCGCCCATGTTTTGCCGTGGAATGCCGCTTCCTGCCATTGGCTGTCGGCGAATGTAACAATCCGGCTGTCGCTTTGCATAAGCAGGAATTCGTCATGGCAATAATCGCGCACGGCCACTTGTGTCAGGCGTTGTACGCCGGACAGCTGCAAGGCGTTGTACATAATAGATGCGTGCGAGCAGGTAAATCCTTCGTAAGCCCGGCGCAGGTCGGCATGGGCGTCGATATGCAGGATGCCGAACGCCTTGTACCGTTCGCTCAAAGCGCGCAATAACCCGAACGGAACGCTGTGCTCGCCCCCCACCACCGCCGGAATACGCTGTGCTGCCAACTGGTTTCGCGCCTCACTATATACATAGTGGTTCATGGCTTCGCAAGCGGCATTGATTTTAGCGGTCTTGTCCGTCAATTTTTCCGACACGATACCTTGCGCTAAGGCCGCGATAATTTTTTCGGCAACAGCCCGGTATTTTCTGTTTTCTTCTTCCAGCCGGGCATTGAAGGGTGTTGTACCAATTTTGATAGTCCATGCCTCGGACACATCCACGTCAAACAAATCGACCTGCGCCGACGCGCCAATAATAGATTGCGGAGCGCCGGCCGTTCCCGGACGGTATGAGGTGGTTACGTCCCACGGTACGGAGATAAGCGCCAGCATTGCTTCGTCGAGCGAATATGGAAGCGCAAAATAATGCCCGTTGGGCTGTCCTATGTCATTTGGATTAAACAATGTCATCTTTGCTAAACAAGGCTGCAAATGTACGACTTTTTTTCATATTTTCAATAAAACTATTTTTTTTTGCGCTGCACGCCGTGAAAGGCCGCGCTAAAAGGTGCTGGATACCGGTGCAGGATACCCTCTGTGGAACGCGGTCAAACCGCTGTTTTCTCTGTGCAACTTGGGATTCTCTTCCACAGAGTTACACGAAAGCCGCAACGGAACCGGTTGCAATGGATATTTGAAGCTACGATCAAAAAAAATCAAAATAAATTTGCACATTAAATTAAATGTTGTACTTTTGCATCGTTTTTCACAAACGACAATTTTTTTTATAATCACAAATCTTGTTTGAAATACATTTAATAACGGATAATCCGTTACAAAATAACTAAATATTTTATAATTCATGTACGACATTTTAACATTAAATCAAAAAAACATTGATGAGTTACGCATTATTGCGGAACCCCTGAAGTTGAAAAAAATCAATTCGCTGGGGAAAGATGAACTGATATACCGGATTCTGGACGAACAGGCCGCCAGTAGCATCAATACATCGAAACAAACGAAAAAAACAGCGGTCAAAGCAGCCGCACCCGCGAAAACCGGCGCGCAGCAAGAACGGAAAAAACGGCAACAGGCAGAAAAGCCGACAGCCAGCCAAACGTCGCCGGCCACCGAAGCGTCGAGAAAACCGAACAAAGAAACGGCGACACCGGTCGCGGAATCCGGACAAACCCCTGCGGCGACCCCGCCCGCGGCGGCCTCCGTTCCGCAAGAACAGAGCCGGCGCCGCGGCCGTCCAAGAAAGCATCCGCTCGAAACGCCGTCAACGCCTGCAGCGACAGTGCCGGTGTCGGAACAGAAGCAGGAGCCGGTTGTGCAACCGAAAAAAGTAACGCCTGTAGTGCCGCCTCCCCCTGCACCCGTAACAACGACGCCGGCGCCGCAGCCTCAGCCGCAACCGCAATCGCAATCGCAACCGACGCCACAATCACAACCACAATCGCAGCAGACGCCCCGTCCACAACCTCGTCCGCAATCCCGTCCGCAGCAACCGCATAACAATTACAAACAGCATCACGCGAACAATGGGAATTCCAACGGAAATTCCAACGGGAACTATAACGGGAATAATAACAACCAATATAATAATGCCCAGAATGCGAACAGTCCGCAACGGAAGTACGAGTTCGACGGCATCGTAGAGGCCACCGGCGTGCTGGAAGTGATGCCCGACGGGTTTGGCTTCCTTCGTTCGTCGGACTATAACTACCTCAATTCGCCCGATGATATTTACCTGTCCGTGTCGCAAATTAAATTGTTCGGGCTGAAAACCGGCGATACTGTTACCGGCGAAATTCGTCCGCCGAAGGAAGGCGAGAAATATTTTCCGCTTGTGCGCGTAAGTAATATCAATGGCCGCAGCCCCGAATATATCCGCGACCGCGTGCCGTTCGATTTCCAGACGCCGCTGTTCCCGACCGATAAGTTCAACATTACCGGCAAAGGCCATACAAACCTTTCGATGCGTATCGTCGATTTGTTTTCGCCCATCGGCAAGGGGCAGCGCGGGCTGATTGTGGCGCAGCCGAAAACCGGTAAAACGGTTCTGCTGCAAGATATAGCCAACGCTATATCCGACAACCATCCCGAAGTGTATATGATTGTGTTGCTCATTGACGAACGCCCCGAAGAAGTAACCGACATGGCGCGTAACGTGCGTGCCGAAGTGGTGGCTTCGACCTTCGACGAGCCGGCCGACCGCCACGTAAAAGTAGCCAATATTGTGCTGGAAAAAGCCAAACGGCTGGTCGAATGCGGGCACGATGTCGTTATTCTGCTTGACTCCATTACCCGTCTGGCGCGGGCGTTCAATACCGTACAGCCGGCTTCGGGGAAGGTCTTGAGCGGCGGGGTCGATGCCAATGCGCTGCATAAACCCAAACGTTTTTTCGGCGCCGCACGCAGCATCGAAAACGGCGGCTCGCTGACCATTCTTGCCACCGCCTTAATTGATACCGGCTCGAAAATGGACGAGGTCATTTTTGAAGAATTTAAGGGTACGGGGAATATGGAATTGCAGTTAGACCGGAAACTGTCGAACAAGCGTGTCTTCCCGGCCGTTGATGTGATGGCCAGCGGTACGCGCCGCGAAGATTTGCTGCTCGACAAAACTACCTTAAATAAAATATGGGTGTTGCGCAATTACCTTGCCGACATGAATTCCGTCGAAGCGATGGAATTTCTCCGCGACCGTATGAATCATACGGACAGTAACGAAGAATTTTTAGTATCCATGAACGGATAAGGCGCGAAGCGCTTCGCGTTAAAATCGCAGGTGCTTCACCGACGAGCCGTTTCGTTGAATCAGCTTCAGCGCGTCGATGCCGTTTCGGACGTGTTCGGCGGCGTAGTTGTCGGTTACTTTTTTGTCGCTCTTAACGGTTTTGATGCCGGAGGCGATAATCGGCTTGTCGGAAGCCAGCAGCAGGGCGCCGGTGCTGATTTCGTTGGCAAAGCCGACGGAGAACAGGGTGGCCGTTTCCATATCAACCGCGAGGCAACGCATGTGAGAGAGGCGCTGCTTAAATTCTTTGTCGTGTTCCCACACGCGGCGGTTGGTGGTATAGACGGTGCCGGTCCAGTAGTCGTGGCCGGCGTCGCGGACGGTGGTCGATACGGCGCGCTGGAGGCTGAACGCGGGCAGCGCCGGGACTTCTATCGGGAAATAATCGTTCGATGTACCGTCGCCGCGGATGGCGGCAATGGGCAGGATATAGTCGCCCACCCTGTTGCGCTCCTTCAGCACGCCGCACTTGCCCAGAAACAGCGCTGCTTTCGGTTTCACAGCCGCCAGCAAATCCATAATAATAGCGGCATTGGGGCTGCCCATGCCGAAGTTGATCATCGTCAATCCGCCGGCCGTGGCGCAGGGCATGTTGGCGCTGAGGTCGGGGGAGGTTGCCCCGGTATATTCGCAGAATAAATCCAGATAATTTTTGAAATTGGTTAATAGAATATATTCCCCAAAATTCGCTAACTGCTCGTGCGTATAGCGCGGCAGCCAGTTTTCTATAATATCTTGCTTTGTTTTCATCGTTGGATTTTGGACTTTAGATATGGGATAGTCAATCATCAATTTTTAGCTGCTCTTCGATATGGTGGAGGGCTTCTTTGCAGTGCTGTAAAAGCCGGGTGGCGGTTTTGATTTTTTCGGACAGCTCGTCGATATTCAAATCGCCCTGTTCCATGGACTGGACAATGGCTTCTAATTTTTCTACTCCTTCCTGATATGTCAATGTCTGTTTCATAGTTGTATCAATAGTTAATTTTCAATTATTCTGGCGGCTATTTTGCCTTTGTGGAGGGTGATCTCGAGGCGGTCGTTTGGCTGCGTGTCGGCGGCATTGTGCAGGGTTCGTCCGTGGAGCGACACGACCGCGTAACCGCGTGCGAGTATCGCTGCCGGGTCTTTATGCCGGATGACTTGCTCAAGCATCTGTAAACGGAAATGCGCTCGCTGAAAACAGAGGCGCACCGCCATTTTCCGACGGCTGTCGAGCGCCTCGAGCCGGTTTTGCTCCGCCTGCAGCCGTTGCCTGACGGTATTTTGCAGGGCCTCTTCAAGCGCTGTCAGGCGCTTTTCCTGTTCGGCCATGCAGGCTATCAGAAAATCGGCTACGGCGGTAGGGGTTTTGAGCGTGGTGTGTGCCACCAAATCCACCACGCTCTCGTCTTTCTCGTGCCCGATGCCGGTCAGCACCGGCAACGGGAATTGCGCCACATGCGCAGCCAGCTCGTACTCGTCGAAGCAGGCCAAATCGGCGGCCGAACCGCCCCCGCGGATAATCACCACCACATCGAAGGCCTCGCGCTGTGCGTTGATAAGCGCCAGGCTCTCGATAATGCTTTGCACCGCCGCCGTTCCCTGCACCAGCGACGGGAAAAGCTGTGTCCGAAAAGCGTATTCGTTTTCGTGAAGATGGTTCATAAAATCCTGATAGCCGGCCGCCTGCTCCGACGAAATCACGGCAATGCGCTGCGGCAGGAGCGGGAGCGGCGTTTCGCGATTCATCATAAAAACGCCGTCTGCCTTTAGGCGGGCGATTGTTTTGCGGCGCTGCATTTCCAGCTCGCCCACCGTGTAGGCGGGGTCGATGTCGGAAATCAGCAGGCTCAAGCCGTAGAGCGGATGATACTGCACCGCCGCCTTCACCAGCACTCGCATACCGGCGGCCAGCGCGCGGCCGGTCGAAGTCTCAAAATAAGGCTTAAGCAGCCGGAAGCTATACGCCCAAATAACCGCGCCGGCTTTTGCTGTCAGCGCGTTGGTGTCGGCATCTTTTTCTATCAGTTCGATATAACAATGCCCGGCGGCGTTTGTTTTCAGCTCATTGATTTCCGCCGTAATCCAATAACTGCCGGCCAGTGCGCCTTCCAGCGCCTGCTTAATGCGATGCTGTATTTCCGATAACCTGATAGATGGCTGCATGATTGCGTTGTTGCGTTGTTTAGTGGTTGAATGATTGCGTTGTTGAACGGTTCAACAACCGAACGCAAAGGTAGGTAAATTTTTCGTACTTTTGCATAAAATCTTGTTTTGTATGATTATTAAAAGTGCCGAATTTATTACCAGCAGTCAGACGGTTGAACAATGCCCCCGCTCGAATTTTCCCGAATATGCATTTGTCGGGCGGTCGAATGTGGGCAAATCTTCTTTGATAAATAAATTAGTGAACCGGAAGAACCTCGCGCATACTTCTTCGACGCCGGGGAAAACGCAGCTCATCAATCATTATCTTATTAACAGCCGGTGGCATCTGGTTGATTTGCCGGGCTACGGCTATGCGCGCTCGTCGAAAGCCAAACGCGCTCAGTTTGCCGGCAGCATCACCGGTTACATTGCGCAGCGCGACCAGCTGACCCTGCTGTTTGTCCTGCTCGACAGCCGCCTCGAACCGCAGCCAATCGACCTCGATTTTATTACCCGTTTAGGTGAATGGCGCATTCCGTTTGCCTTGATTTTCACGAAAGCCGACAAACTGACGAAAGCCGTTCTGCAAAAGAATATCACGCATTATCAAAACACCCTCCTGACCGAATGGGACGCCCTGCCGCCGGTTTTTGTTACCTCTGCCGAAACCGGCGCCGGGCGGGACGAACTGCTGACGTATATCGAAATGACGAATAGCCTCCAGGCATTACCCAAACTTTAACAGGAAAAAGTACCTGCCGATACCTCGCGGTACGTACCAATCGACAAAAGGTCCCTACCAATTGACAAAAGGTCCCTGCCAATCGACAAAAGGTCCCTGCCAATTGACAAAAGGTCCCTGCCAATCGACAAAAGGTCCCTACCAATTGACAAAAGGTCCCTGCCAATCGACAAAAGGTCCCTACCAATCGACAAAAGGTCCCTACCAATCGACAAAAGGTCCCTACCAATCGACAAAAGGTCCCTACCAATCGACAAAAGGTCCCTACCAATCGACAAAA
>JAISXF010000071.1 GCA_031270845.1 Prevotellaceae bacterium | reverse complement strand
AGGGTCAACTCCGACTTGCAGCATTGCTTCTTCCCCCAGTGGAGGGTCAACTCCGACTTGCAGCATTGCTTCTTCCCCCAGTGGAGGGTCAACTCCGACTTGCAGCATTGCTTCTTCCTTCAAAAGACAGCGCAAGTTAAGAAGTATTTTTCAATTATCGGCCATAAAGACGGAACAACTTATTATAAACTTTTCAACAATGCCGGATAAGGCTTTGCCGAATAAGGCATTGTTGAAAAACGAATGAAAACTTTTTGCGCGGCTGTTTTATGTATTCAATTCTTTACGCTATCTTTGTCATTTCTAATTTTGGAGTATGGAATTTCAGGAAACAGCCATTAAGGGCGTTTGGATTATCACGCCGAAAGTATTTGCCGATGCACGGGGGTACTTCTTCGAGTCGTTTAGGGAGGATGCCTTTGAGGCGCATGTGGGCGCCGTCCGGTTTGTGCAGGACAACGAGTCGCAGTCGTCTTACGGCGTGCTTCGGGGGCTGCATTATCAGCTGCCGCCGTATGCGCAAAGCAAGTTAGTGCGCGTTATTCGGGGGGCGGTGTGGGATGTGGCGGTCGATATTCGCCGCGGTTCCCCGACGTTCGGGCAATATGTGGGTGTTGAACTGACGGCCGACAACAGGCGTCAGCTGTTTGTTCCGCGCGGGCTGGCGCACGGTTTTGTGGTGCTCAGCGAAACGGCGGTGTTTGCCTATAAGGTCGATAATTACTACGCGCCTCAGGCCGAACGCGGCATCCGCTTTGACGACCCGACCATCGGCATCGACTGGCCGGTGGCGACGGAGAAGATCATCCTTTCCGAGAGGGATAGGTCATCCGAATTTTTATACGAATTTTAACGAATTTTTACGAATTTAACGAACGAATTAAATGTATATATGAAAAGCATCCTTATCACCGGCGGCGCCGGATTTATCGGTTCGCATGTCGTGCGGCTGTTCGTGAACAGGTACCCCGATGCGACGATTGTCAATATCGACAGCCTCACCTACGCGGGCAACCTTGAGAACCTGCGCGACGTAGCCGCGCGGCCAAACTATCGTTTTGTGAAGGCCGACATCTGCGACTATGCGCAGGTGCAGCGGGCGCTGGCCGATTTTGCCGTTACCGGCATCGTCCACCTCGCGGCGGAGTCGCATGTTGACAGGTCGATTACCGACCCGTTTGTCTTCGCGCGTACCAATGTCATCGGCACGCTCACCCTGCTGCAGGCCGCGAAGGAATACTGGAACGGCCACTATGACGGGCGCCTTTTTTACCACGTATCGACCGACGAAGTATATGGTTCGCTCGACCACGGCGGCTTCTTTACGGAAACGACGCCCTACGACCCGAAGTCGCCTTACTCGGCCTCCAAAGCCGCTTCCGACCATTTTGTGCGGGCGTTTCATAATACATACAAACTGCCGGTGGTGGTGAGCAACTGCTCGAACAACTACGGTCCGTACCAGTTCCCCGAAAAGCTGATACCGCTTTTCATTAATAATATCCGGCACAATAAGCCGCTGCCTGTGTATGGCCGTGGCGAGAATGTGCGCGACTGGCTCTTTGTCGAAGACCATGCCCGCGCTATTGATGTCATTTTCCATCGCGGGCGCATCGGCGATACATATAATATAGGTGGCTTCAACGAGTGGAAAAATATTGATTTGATACGGGTGATGATCCGCGTTGTTGATCGTCTTCTGGGGCGTCCCGAAGGCGCGTCGGAGAAGCTGATTACGTATGTAACCGACCGCGCCGGCCATGACTTGCGCTATGCCATTGATTCTACCAAACTGAAAACCGAATTAGGCTGGGAGCCGTCGTTGCAGTTTGAAGAGGGGCTTGAGAAGACCGTCAAATGGTATCTTGATAATCAGGCGTGGCTCGACGGCGTTACGTCGGGCGACTATCAGAAGTATTACGAACAGATGTATAAAATTTAATTTCAATATGAATATTACAATCGTAGGAACGGGGTATGTAGGGCTGGTTACCGGTGCGTGTTTTGCCGAAATGGGTACGCAGGTGCAGTGTATCGACATTGATGCAACGAAAATAGCGTCCTTGAACAGGGGCGTCATTCCTATTTTCGAGCCGGGGCTGGAAAATTTAGTGCACACGAATGCGGCGGCAGGGCGTTTGAAATTCGGCATGGACTTAACGGCGGTCATCAACGAGAGCGACATTGTGTTCAGCGCCGTCGGTACGCCGCCCGACGAAAACGGCAGCGCCGATTTAAAATATGTGCTGGACGTCGCCCGCACAGTGGGGCGTTCCGTTAATAAGTATATTCTGTTTGTAACGAAAAGCACTGTGCCGGTAGGTACGGCCGAGCGCGTCCGTGCTGTGATAGGCGAAGAGCAGCGGCGCCGCGGCGTAGCTATTCCGTTCGATGTGGCGTCGAACCCCGAATTTCTGAAGGAGGGCGCCGCTATTGATGACTTTATGCGCCCCGACCGTATCGTTGTCGGTATCGACAGCAATAAGGCCAGAGCATTGATGGAACAGCTCTACAAGCCCTTTACGCTGAACGGGCATCCGGTTATTTTTATGGATATTGCCTCGGCCGAGATGACAAAATACGCCGCCAATGCCATGCTCGCTACGCGCATCAGCTTTATGAATGACATCGCCAACCTCTGCGAACGGGTCGGCGCCAACGTCCACGATGTGCGCAAAGGTATCGGCAGCGACCCGCGCATCGGCGCCCGCTTCCTCTACCCGGGATGCGGATACGGCGGCTCGTGCTTCCCGAAAGACGTAAAAGCGCTGATAAAAACCGCCGCCGAATATGACTATAACATGCGCGTGCTGCAGGCTGTCGAAGACGTGAACGAGGAGCAAAAGGAAATTTTATACCGGAAACTGCTCAACCGCTTCGACGGCGAGTTGCAGGGGAAAACGGTGGCCGTATGGGGTCTGTCGTTCAAACCGCAAACCGACGACATGCGCGAAGCCCCCTCGCTCACACTCATCGAAAAGCTCCTCGCCGCAGGCTGTACCGTCAATGCCTACGACCCCGTGGCGATGCCCGAAGCACGGCGCCTCTTCGGCAACCGCATTGCCTGCGCCCGCACCATCTACGAAGCCGTGCAAAAGGCCGACGCCCTGCTGCTGGTAACCGAATGGAAAGAATTTCGCCTGCCCGACTGGCCGGCGGTGAAGCAGGCGATGAAAACACCCGTCGTCTTCGACGGGCGGAATATTTATGACAAAGCGGAACTGCTGGCGCAGGAAATAGAATACTACGGGCTTGGCACGCGCTAATAACAAACGGTAGAGAACCATTTTTTAATATAAAATAAAATATCATGCGAAAACAGTATATACTTTTTATGACAGTCGCCCTTTGCGGCAGCCTCGCAACCACGCTTGAGGCGCAGGACAATGATACGTGGGCAAGCCTGAGCCGCTACGCACAGGCCAATGCCGACTGGAAAGCCTCCGGACAGCTCCGGCCGACGGCGGTGTTCATCGGCAACTCCATTACGCAGGGCTGGTACGAGAGCCGTCCCGATTTTTTTACGGCGAATAACTTCGCCGGCCGCGGCATCAGCGGACAAACGACGCCGCAGTTTTTATCGCGCTTCCGCGCCGATGTCATTGCATTGAACCCGCAAATCGTGGTCATCAACGGCGGCATTAACGACATGGCCGAAAACACCGGCCCCTACGACCCCGATTTTACTTTCGGGAATATTGAGTCGATGGCCGAACTGGCGCATGCCAACGGTATCGCGGTAGTACTGACATCGGTGCTGCCGGCCGGCCATATCCCCTGGCGTACGGAAATTGCCGGCACGCCGGAAAAAATCCTCGCCCTCAATGCCCGCATTAAAGCCTGCGCCGAAAGCAAAGGATTTACCTACGTCGATTACTATACGCCGATGGTCGATGCACAGCGCGCAATGGCCGCCCCCTACACCTCCGACGGCGTGCATGTAACCGATGCCGGCTACCAGCTTATGGAAGCGATTGTAAAAGGCGCCATCGACGAATTATTGAAAAAATAAGCGTGCACGGGAATATGAAGAAGATTTTGATTACGGGTGGCGCGGGGTTTATAGGCTCGCATCTGTGCGAACGGTTGCTCAATGATGAATGCGACGGGCAGGCGGGGAACGATGTCGTTTGTCTGGATAATTATTTTACCGGCAGCAGGAACAACGTCCTGCATTTAATGCACAACAAACGCTTCGAATTAGTGCGCCACGACGTAACGGAACGCTACATGGCCGAAGTCGATGAAATCTATAATCTGGCCTGCCCCGCCTCGCCGGTGCATTACCAGTATAACCCGATTAAGACTGTCAAAACCTCCGTCATGGGCGCTATCAACATGCTGGGGCTGGCGAAGCGTATCAAGGCCAAAATCCTGCAAGCCTCGACCAGCGAAGTCTATGGCGACCCGACCATACACCCGCAGCCCGAGAGCTATTGGGGAAACGTCAATTGCAACGGCGTCCGCTCCTGCTACGACGAAGGCAAGCGCTGCGCCGAAACACTCTTTATGGATTACCACCGGCAAAACGGCGTGCGCATTAAAATTATCCGTATCTTCAACACTTACGGCCCGCGTATGCACCCGAACGACGGCCGCGTGGTATCCAATTTTATTGTACAGGCGCTGACCGGCAACGATATTACCATTTACGGCGACGGCCGGCAAACGCGCAGCTTCCAGTATGTCGATGACCTGGTCGAAGGAATGACCCGCATGATGGCCACGCCCGACGACTTTATCGGGCCGGTCAATATCGGCAATCCGGTAGAATTTACCATGCTCGAGCTGGCTGAAAAGGTTATTGAACTCACCGGCTCCCGCTCGAAAATTGTCCACCTCCCCCTCCCCGCCGACGACCCGAAACAGCGCCGCCCCGACATCTCCCTCGCCGGCGAAAAACTGAACGGCTGGCAGCCCGCCATCCCCCTCGAAGAAGGCCTGCGACGGACAATAGCGTATTTTAGAACAATAATTAAATAATTAAATAAATTTACAATTATGGCAACACAAGTAACTGAATCGAATTTTGATGAATTAGTAACATCGGGCAAACCGGTACTGATTGACTTCTGGGCAGAATGGTGCGGCCCGTGCCGGAGCATTGGCCCGATTATCGAAGAATTGGCCACAGACTACAACGGCCGCGCAATCGTCGCAAAATGCGACGTAGATACCAATAACGACATCGCCGTCAGGTTTGGTATCCGCAGCATCCCATCCCTGCTGTTTTTTAAGGATGGCAAGTTGGTGGACAAAATCGTAGGCCTCGTCTCCAAAGCGCAGTTAGTAGAAAAACTCAACGCCCTTTTATAATTCCGGCGGAAAATCAACCGAAGCCGATGAAGATTTGCATTTTTTGTGCATCGAGCGCTAAAATCGCCCCGGTGTTCTTCGACGCCGCCGAAACGCTTGCCCGCGAGGCGGCGCTGGCCGGCCATACGATTATATGCGGGGGCGGAAGCGTCGGGCTGATGGGGAAACTGACCGATACGGTACGAATGTACGGCGGCAGGATAATCGGCGTGATGCCTCACTTCATGCGGCAGGTCGAATGGCAGCACGACGGATTGGACGAGCTGATACTGGTCGATACCATGCACCAGCGAAAAGCCCTGTTTCTGGAGCAGACCGACGCGGTGGTAGCCCTGCCGGGCGGCTGCGGAACACTCGAAGAACTGATAGAGGTCATTACCCTCAAACGCCTGGGGCAATTTACAAAACCCATCATCATCGTCAATATCGCCGGCTTCTACAACCATTTGCTGGCGCTGTTCGACGAAATGGTCGCGCAGCGCTTTCTACGCCCCGAACACACCGACGCATGGACGGTGGTCGAACGCGCCGATGACGTATTGCCCATCATTGCGCAAAGCGCCCTGTGGAGCGCCGACGCCATTCGTTTTGCCGCCGTATAATGAAAAAAAATGACTGTTTTAGACGATATAAAAACCCTCCTCGGCGACGACTGGAAACGCTTTGAAGCCTTCTTCCGGGAAGTTTTGCAGAATAAGGTCGAACTGCTGAACATCGTAAACAATTACCTGCTCGAACATCGGGGAAAGCAACTGCGTCCGGTGCTGACACTGCTGACGGCAAACAGCTTTTCCGGCGGCGGGCAATCGGCGCTGGTGGCGGCAACGGTGGTAGAAATGGTACACACCGCCTCTTTATTGCACGACGACGTGATTGATAATGCCGACCAGCGGCGCGGCGCGGCATCCGTGAAACGCATCTGGCGCTCCAACATCGCCGTGCTGACCGGCGATTACTGGTTTGCCGCAGCCTTCCTCGTACTGTCAAAATATAACGAAACCCGCCTGCTGCCCTACTTTAATACCTGCATGGCAGCCATGGCCGAAGGCGAAATATGGCAACTGGAAAAAGCCCAAAAGTTAGATATTACCGAAGAAGAATACTACCAAATCATCGGCAGGAAAACGGCGGAGTTTTTGGCGTTGAGTATGGTTTGCGGAGCTGTCGTAGCCGGCGCCGGCGAAGCCGCCGTGCAGCGCATGTACGACATCGGCTACGCGATGGGGATGGCTTTTCAAATCCGCGATGATATTTTCGATTACGAACGCGACAACCGGTCGGGAAAGCCCGTCGGCAACGACATCCGCGAAAGGAAAATCACCCTGCCCCTGCTGTATGCCTTGCGGCAGGCCGGCGACAAAGAGCGGGAGAATATCCTGCATCACATCCGGCATGCCGCAAAGAGAACGCGGAGCGTAACGAAGGTCATTGACTTTGTCCATCGACACAACGGGCAGGAATACGCCGAAAAGGTTATGACGGAACACAGCCGCAAAGCCGCCGCCCTGTTACGCTCCCTGCCCGACACCCCTTACCGGAAGGCCTTGATTGACCTCGCCAGGTTTATGACCTCAAGGCGGCAATAATACCGGAACTCAATGCCTTTTTTTCACTACCTTTGCACGTAAAATTAAATTTGATATGAATGATTTAGTAAAAAAAACAGGAAACGCAGGTAAAACGGGCACAATACAAAGTATGTACAGCCTTAAAAAGAGTTTGTTTATTTGCCTTCTATTGCTTGTCGCGGGGAAGGGTAATGTGTCGGCACAGGCTCCCAAATTTGCGTTTGGAGTGAGAGGCGGTTTAAATCTGTCAACGGCCATTGTGAATGATGCCGCTGCAATCAAGATTAAGCCCGGTTATCATATCGGAGGTACTGTTGATTATTGCTTCACCCAAAAATTCGGACTGCAATCAGGATTATTTTTGTCGGAGAAAGGCTCAAAAATTGACGGTTTTAACAGCGGAGACTATGTCGGTGGAAGCCCCGATTATACTTTCATATTCGATGCATTGTATTTAAAATTGCCTGTATATGCCACCTTTAGAAAAAATATTTCCGATAACTTTAAGGTCAATATAGGTTTGGGTGCTTATTTTGCTTACGGTATCGGCGGAAAAACTAAGCAGACATTGCATAACAGCGCCTTTGCTGATGGAAATACAGCAATAGAATGGAACACGTTTGGAAACGGAGTCTATGATGAATCGCGTGACTGGCTTAGGGGAGAAACGCTACGTCCATTCGATTTCGGCGCAGAAATTAAAGTAGATTTTAGCTATAATCAATTTATTGTGGGCATTGGTTTGGAATCCGGTATAATGGATATTATGCATGAAGAAAGAGATCTGCATTATCGAAATGAGAATATTAGCATCTCTGTTGGATATCAATTTTAATATTCTTTCCGCTGTTCGGTCGTTGCCCCGTCCGTTTAAAGACGACTCTTCCCGTTACTCTCACATTTACTTCTCCCGATATTCCTTCGGCGAAACACCCACTGCCCGATTGAAAAACTTTCCGAAAAACGACTGGTTGGCAAAGTTCAGCTCGTCGCTGACTTGCTGGACGGTCATGTTGGTGGCGCGAAGCAGCGATTTGGCTTCCAGAATCACGTAATCGTTTATCCATTCGAACGCCGACTTGCCGGTCGTTTTCTTGATGACGGCAGATAGATGCTTCGACGTCAGGCATAGCTTGTCGGCATAGAAACTCACCTCGCGCGAGTCTTTGTAATGCTGCAATATCAGCCGGTAAAACGTATTGAACAGTTTCTCTTTCCTGTCTTTTTGAGTGGCGTATTCCTGCCGCAGCTGATTGAAATTGTTGATACCGTAGAAAAAAGCCTGCGCCAGCAGACGCACCATTTCCATGCGGTACGGATTGGACGTTTGCTGTATAACCCCTTTCAGTACCTGGAAATAACCCTCCAAATGCGCCATTTCCGCTTCATCCAGATGCACCACCGGATTGTCTCTAAGATAAAGAAATATGGGAATTATGTCTTTCATGCTCAATTCGATGTTTTCGGCAAAACGCCGCGACATGACGATGAGCAGCACCGAAAAATCATCGCTCCGGTAAGTATATTGCAGGATTTGCCCCGGCATGATAATCACAAAATCGTTGGCGGCGTAGCAGCAGGGCCTCAAGTCAACGCTGCCTTCCGCATAGCCCTTCAGGCAAATGGTCGCTATGGCTTCATTGACCTTGGTGGGGTAATCGAAAAACGGCACCTGGCTGATGTCTTCAATGATAATAAAATCATCGTCAATACACGCTACCGGAAGCGATGCCAGCACGGCGCCGAAATCTATCGCGGTTCTGTTCCGCTTCGTGTTTTTCTTCTCCATATACGTATTTTTGACCACAAAGATACGCTCATTTTGCATAGCGCAAAAATATTTCCGCCTTTTGGGACAACATTACACGACATTTGACCTTTCCCGTGCGAAATAAGCCCCGTACCTTTGCAGCCAATTTTAAACAGTATAAAGACAATGAATCTTCAATTCTTAAGTATGACAAATGTAAAATGCCTTATCCGTCCGGCCATGCTGCTTGCCGTCGCCGGTTTATCGGGCTGCAGCGGCGGCAAAGCGCCGGAACAGCGCGAAAAAGTGATTCCCGTGAAAGTAATAACCCTTGCGCCGTCGGCGCTTACAGCCAGGCACATCTACACCGGCACCGTAGAAGAATCGACCGCCATATCGCTCAGCTTTTCGATGCTTGGCACGGTGGAAGAAGTCCTTGTGGCTGAAGGGCAGCATGTGCAAAAAGGGCAGCTGCTCGCTACGCTGAACAGCGCCACGGCGCAAAATTCCTTAACCACGACGCAGTCCCAGCTAAACCGCGCGCAGGACGCCTACGACCGTCTGGCGAAGTTGCACGCCAACGGCAGCCTGCCCGACATTAAGTTCGTAGAAGTGGAAACCGGTTTGCAGCAGGCAAAATCGATGGTGGAGATTGCGCGGAAAAGCCTCGACGACTGCCGGCTGTACGCGCCGCGCAGCGGCATTGTCGCCAGCCGCTCGATTGAGCCCGGCGTTAACGTGATGCCCGGCGTGGCTGCGTTCAAGCTGGTTACGGTGGACAAAGTGAACGTGAAAATCCCCGTTCCCGAAAGCGAAATCGGCGATATTGCCGTCGGTCAGGATGCGACGATAGAAGTTCCCGCACTTAACAACGGCACATTTACCGGAAAAGTTGAACTGAAAGGCGTCACTGCTAATTCCATATCGCATACTTACGATGTAAAAATCGGCGTCGATAACCCGCAGTTGAGGCTGATGCCCGGCATGGTTTGCAAGGCGTCCCTGAAACGCGCCGATGTGCAGGTCGACATTGTTATTCCCAACCGGACGGTGCAAACTTCGCCCGACGGAAAACGTTTTGTGTGGCTTGCCGATAACGGCGTAGCCCGTCGCCGCTACATTACATCCGGCAAGCTGAGCGGCAATGGCGTCGCTGTCAGCGAAGGGCTGTCGGCCGGCGACCAACTGATTGTTGAAGGCTACCAGAATGTGAGCGAGGGAATGAAAATACGGATTTTAGAATAAATATGTGATGAAAAAAAGTATTATTGACTGGGCGCTTGCCAACCGGCAAATCGTTTACTTGCTGGTGGGGGCGCTGTTTGCAGCGGGCGTCTGTTCCCTCATGGTGATGCCCAAACAGGAAATGCCCGAATTTGTGATTCGTCAGGGCGTGGTGATAGGCGTTTATCCGGGCGCCAATTCGCTCGAAGTAGAGCAGCAACTCACGCGACCGCTCGAACGCTATCTTTTCACCTTTCCCGAAATCAACTGCGAAAAGACCCATTCCAAATCGCAGGACGGGATGTCGTATATTTTCGTCGAACTGGCTGATAACGTGAAGGACAAAAACATCGTCTGGTCGAAAATCAAGCACGGCGTCAACCTTTTTAAACAGTCGTCGCTGCCGTCGGGCGTGTTGGCGGTGATTGCCAACGACAACTTCGGCGATGTGGCGGCGACGCTGATTACCCT
>JAISXF010000059.1 GCA_031270845.1 Prevotellaceae bacterium | reverse complement strand
ATTTCTTCGCGATTGCGCCACCAATCCATTGCAGGTTGGAAATGCTGAAGCAGCATCGGCTTTGTCTTTGAGAAATGTTTATAGCCGTTTGGCATATCAAGCCGGTAAAACCACGTTTCGCGGGTTTTGCCTTCGCGGTTGAAAAACAGGATATTTGTCGTAATAGGGGTGTATGGCGCAAAAACGTCGTGCGGCATACGGACAACGGTATGCAGATTAAATTCTTCGAGCAGTTTCTTTTTAATGGCTGCTTTGGCATTGTCCGTACCAAACAGGAAACCATCGGGAATGATAACAGCCGCCCGTCCGTGCTTTTTGAGGCGATACATTATAACCGACATAAACAGGTCGGCTGTTTCGCTCGAACGCAAGTCGGCAGGGAAATTGATTTTAACGCTTTCTTTTTCGCTGCCTCCGTAGGGTGGATTCATCAGAATAACGTCGAAACGGTCGTCGTCGCGATAGTCGCGCACGTTCTTTTCGAGTGAGTTGCCGTGAATAATCATCGGATTATCAATATCGTGCAGCAACATATTGGTAACGCAGAGCAAGTGCGGCAACGCTTTCTTTTCAATGCCGTAAATGGAATTATTGTACAGTTCGCGGTCGGCAGGCGTTTTGATTTGTTGGTCAAGGTGCTTCAATGCCGAAGTGAGAAACCCGCCTGTGCCGCAAGCGAAGTCGGCAATGCGTTCGCCCAGTTTAGGCGACAGCATTTGAGCCATAAAGTCGGTAACGGCTCGCGGGGTGTAAAACTCGCCCGCATTGCCTGCGCTTTGCAAACTTTTGAGGATAGTTTCGTAAATCTCGCCGAAAGCGTGGCGGTCGTTGTAAGCCTCGAAGTTGAGTTCGTCAATCACATTCACGACTTGCCGCAGCAGGATACCGTCTTTCATATAGTTGTTGTTGTCCTCAAAAGCCGTGCGGACAATGATTTTGCTCATCGGGCTGTTGTCCTGCAACTCAAGGTTTTTGAGCGTCGGGAACAATTCATTGTTCACAAAGTTGAGCAGCGCATCGCCGGTGAACGCTTTGCCGTCTTTACGGTCAACTGCCCAGTTACGCCACCGCAACGTTTCGGGAATGACCGAGCGATAGGCGTCGTTGTGGAACTCCCACATCTGTTCCTTTGCATCATAGACTTTGAGGAACAGAATCCACGTCATCTGCTCAATGCGCTGCGCGTCGCCGTTGATTCCGGCATCGTTGCGCATTATATCTTGGAGGCGTTTTACGAAATTTGATAGTGCCATATTCAATTACGAATTAAAAAGTTCATGTTGCTTGTCGGGCATATACGACGGCATTTGTTGGTAAATCTTTCCATTTATCGATTTTCCATTTTTGTGTTTATTGCGTTTCACGCCGTCACTCCCCCAAGTTCCCCATTGTTTGAAGAAAAACGCAGAACCCTGTTTTTCTGTCTGTTTTTGAATGGATAACACCCATTCTTGTTTCATCGGGCGGGCAGATATTCCACTTTCGCCTCCCACAATAACCCAGTCGATATTTTCGAGATTCAAATCTTCTAAATCTTCCAAAAGCGGTTCACAGGACAAAAAACGGATAGGCGATTTAAGTGTTCTCAAAAAATCAATTCGATTTCTGCCTGCCTTATTTTCTACTGTTACTCCCAACCAAACATTCGCGGGAATTGAATGTGCTTGAAAATATTCCTTCATTCTTTCTGCTCGTTTTGTGAGTAATTGGTATCTGTGCTGTGGCGTTGATTTTATTACAGCCATTACCTGATTTATAAAATCGTCAGGCACGTCTTTATGAAACAAGTCGCTCATTGAGCAAACAAATATTGTATGCGGTTTTTTCCACGACAATGGCTCACTTAAATATTCTTTGTGTAATGTAAGATTAAACCCGTTTTGATATTTTTCCTGTCCCATAGCCTGCAAGCGACGAGCCATCACTTCGGCATAACAATTTACACAACCTGCCGAAGTTTTAGTGCAACCGGTAATCGGATTCCACGTTTTATCTGTCCATTCTATTTTGGTTGTTTTCATGGTGTAATTACTTTATATTTAATGATTTTATTGTTTTTATAAACATTATCATAATTTATCAAAGGAGTCCTCGCATCGTAAAGAAGCTTCCCGTCATTTTTTAATTCTTTTACTGCTTCTGTTGCGTGTTCAGAGATATGACCTTGCTGTAAAGTATAGTCAAATGCCTCTTTGTTGTTTTTAATACTTCCGTTCAAAATTTTCTCTTTCAGCGTTTGTTGGAAAACTTCTATCTTTGTAAGAAGTTTCAATTCCGGGAATAAGGTAGATTCCGATTTCTTTTTATCGTCATCAATATCAAAATTTGCCTCACCGTTAATAGTATTTTTATCCCATGCAGTTTTTAAGAATTTATCAACGGCTCGCGGATGAGTCGCACCAAAAATTATTCCGTAAACATTAGCGTTCTTCTTTATTGTAAACGGATATAGGGATAGTTTTGTTTTTTGAGGGAGTTTTTCTCTTAACTGTTCCAATATGCTTTTATGAATATACTTGTATGGATTTCTTCTTGCACGTTCTATATCAATATTCATATTGGTTTGGAAAGCCTTCGTTCTCCCAAAGCGGACAAAATAAGACGATGACAAATAATATAAAAAATCGGTTGTTGATGTTTTTTCTAAATCGTCAATATATTTATCAGCTAAAAATTTCATTCCGTTTTGGTCTAAATAAACCAAAGAAGGGTATTTTTTTATAGTTGACAGCGTTTTAGGAAATAAATCAGCAAAATCACAGTTTCGGAATAGCATATTCAGATTCATTCTTGACAATTCAGGATTATTAGTAACAAACTGATTACAGGAAGTTTGTAATAAATCAAACTTGTCTTTATCAAATTCGTTGAAGCAAACGTTGATTTTAGTTTTCTTTTGAAAAATATTGCCTGCTTGATTTAATATTTGTTGCAAAATGCGGATAGGACTACCCGAAACGCCGTTTATACCATATCCTATACCGGCAAAGAAGTCGAAAATCCACAGTTCTTTGTGTCCGCCCATAACAAAAGTTGGTATCCATTCTTTTGCGTAGTTTTCAAAGATTTCCAACTTTGTTATTGTACCTTCGTCAAACGGTTTTTCGTATAAATCTTTTCTTGCCATAATTATCTGTTTTTATGCTACCTCTCTATAAATCTCCCGCTGTAAATCCATTATCGCATCAAGAAATCCCTGTTTGCCGCCGAAAGCGTTTGCTATTTGCTGCAATGAGCCAATTTTGCAGAAAGGGTCTATTTCAAGCACTTTTGTGCCTTCAAGCATACTGATGCCGTTTTCGGCATACTTGTCGAGCAATGCAGTAAGCACTTCGCGGGCAAGTCCTTCGTAACGATTCAGGTAATTGCGTTTTTTTACGCTGTTGGCTCTTTCGGCTTTCGTCAACGGCTTTTTATCAAAAGCAATATGGCAAATCAAATCGAAGTCGTCAATATCCTGATTGCCTGCTGCATTGCGCAGCGCATCAAGCAATACGCCTCGATCGAGCAGTTCGTCGATAATCGCCTGTTTGCGCAAGTCGCTGTTCCATTCTTTCAGGAAATCATTCAGCGTAGCATACTCGCCAAGAATCTGCTGCCGCGAATAATCTGTAATGCTTTCGGTTATTAACTTGCCATCTATATCAATGTAGCGCACCAATTCGCCTATAATTTCCACTTTTACGGAACTGACTTTCGGTGGTTCAGGCTTTGGCGGTGGCGGCGGACAAATACAAGGATTGTGTCCGCAAAACGGACAGGGACATATACAGGGAGACTGCCCGCAAAACGAACAGGGTTCAGGTGGTTGTTGCTCACATTCGCAGGGATTTTTTCCGCAAACTTCACATTCTTCAACAACAGAAACAGGCTCGCCGTCGAAATCCTTGTCGGCAAAGAGCCGTGTAACATTGCGAAAATCAAGTATGGTAAAATAGCGTTTGTCGTCGTCCCAAAGCAAGCGCGTTCCACGCCCGATAATCTGCTTGAATTCCGTCATCGAATTGATATTGCTGTCTAACACGATGAGTTTGCAGGTTTTGCAATCCACTCCGGTTGAAAGCAGTTTTGAAGTCGTAGCGACAACAGGATAGCGGCTTTCGACGTCAATAAAATTATCAAGTTGCCGTTTCCCTTCGGCATCATCGCCGGTAATCCGCATTATATAACGGCTGTCTTCGACAACTAAATCACTGTTCAGGTTCGTTAATGCCTGCCTCATTCTTTCGGCGTGATTAACGCCTATGCAAAAAACAATTGTCTTTGCAAAGCGGTCGTTTTCCTGCAGCCACCGCGTAATGCGCTCTGCTACCCGTTTTGTACGTTGCATCAAAATAATATTTCGGTCGTAATCGGTTGAGGCATACTCACGGTCTTCTATCTCGTTGCCGTCGTCGTCGGTCTGCCCTTTTGTCGGTCGCCAACCCATCATATCAACGTTTGTGCCTGTGCGGATAACTTTGTAGGGGGCAAGAAAACCGTCGTCAATACCCTGTTTTAGAGTATATGTATAAACCGGCTCGCCAAAATAATAAATATTTGATACATATTTGGTTTCTTTCGGCGTGGCTGTCATACCTATTTGCGTGGCATCATTGAAATATTCAAGGATACGCCGCCATTGCGAATCTTCTTTTGCGCTGCCGCGATGACACTCGTCCACAATGATTAAATCAAAAAAATCGGGCGTGAATTTACGGAAAGGTTCTTTCCCTTCATCGCCTGCAAGTTGATGATACAAGGACATATAAATCTCATACGAACTGTCGAGATTCTTGTCGCTGATTTTTGTCATTACTTTTTTGAACGGTTTGAAATCCTGCTGTATAGTCTGGTCTATCAGGATATTACGGTCGGCAAGGTAAAGTATCTTTTTCTTTTCGCCTGCTTTCCAAAGGCGATGTATTATCTGAAACGCAGTATAAGTTTTTCCTGTTCCGGTCGCCATAACAAGCAAAATACGGTTTTGCCCTTTGGCAATGGCTTCGATAGTGCGGTTAATAGCAATTCGTTGATAATAACGCGGCTCTTTTTTTTCCAACGGATTGAAATGATAGGGCGTTGTAAGCAGTTTTTCCTGTTCTGCGGAAATACTCTGTTCGCCTTTGTAACGCACCCATAATTCGTCAGGAGTTGGAAAATCAGACAAGGCAATCTCGCGTTCCGTGCCGTTTTTCATATCGTGTTCCAAAAATGCACTGCCATTGGAACTGTAAGCGAATGGAATATCCAGAATTTTAGCATATTTGATCGCCTGTTGCATACCTGCGCCAACCGAATGGCTGTCGTCTTTTGCTTCCACAATAGCCAAAGGAAGATTGGGCTTATAAAACAGCATATAGTCTGCTTTATTGCCTTTCGCCCGCTCGGCAGTATCGCCACGCACAATCACACGCCCATCGGTAAAATACTTTTCCATCCGAACTTGCGTGTGCGCATCCCACTTGCCCTCAATAGCAGGCGTGATAAACAACCGTTTTATATCTTCTTCTGACACTATTTATATCGTTTTATGAATAAACTCTGTGCAAAGGTATGAAAAATCTGTAAGATACAAGCAGATAATGGTAATAAGGAAGTTGCTTTTTTATGATACAACTCTATACGAAATTTTATTGAAGTGATCGTTTGCGATTTTATACCCGCAAAAACACCTTTCGTAAAAAAGGGGAAAATTGAAAACAGAATAAAATCACTCCTTACTGCCTTACAAGCAGAGGGTCGGGGGTTCGAATCCCTCAACTCCCACAAAGGCCACCGAAAGGTGGCTTTTTTGTTGGGGAACTTTAGCCGGTAGAAATTATGCATTATATCAATCATCCTTCAGATAAAAAACGCCGGGGCGAAGAATTTTTCACCCCTGCGATCGTAATGCGTAATCCGTAATTAATCCGTATTTCGTGATTTTAGAAAAAATCCACGTACCGGATGAAGTTCATCCCGTACCGGATGAAGTTCATCCCGTACCGGATGAAGTTCATCCCGTACCGGATGAAGTTCATCCCGTACCGGATGAACCCTATCCCGTACGGGATGAACCCTATCCCGTACCGGATGAACTTCATCCGGTACGTGGATTTTTTGTCTTTTGCGCTTTTCCCTGCGTATTCCGTCATGGCGGACGCCTCTTTTGAACGCGGAAGCGCAACGGAGGACATGTGTGAAGGCATAGCGCCGGCATAAGACAGACAGGCTGTTGCACCCGACGGCACGGCTTGAAGAGCCATTAAAAGAGGACCGGTTTCCCCCGCGAGGGGGGATATACTGTCTTTGCATCTTCCACGCCAATCAGCGTTGCCGACGAGCATTCCGTAATTCTTACGGACACATAATCGCCCGCCTTATGGCCGGCTTTTGGAAATACGACCACCTTGTTGTGCGACGTGCGGCCGAAGAGAAAGGCCTCCGACCGTTTGGAGTCGCCTTCGGCTAATACGGTAAAGGTTTTTTGTACATCGCGGCGGTTGCTTTCGAGCGACAGCCGGTTTTGCAGGGCGATGATTTCATTGAGGCGCTGATTTTTTACGCCCTCCGGCACATCGTCGGCAAAATGACGGGCGGCTTTGGTATTCGGGCGTTCGGAGTACTGGAACATAAAGGCCGCGTCGTAGCCTGCGACGCGCATGAGCGAGAGGGTTTGCGCGTGGTCGTCGTCGGTTTCGCCGCAGAAGCCGGCGATAAGGTCGGTAGAGAGGGAACATTCGGGAATGATTTCGCGGATTTTGGCGATGCGTTCCAGATAGCGTTCGCGCGAATAGCCGCGATTCATTTTCTCCAGCATCCGGTTACTGCCCGACTGTACGGGCAGGTGAATATGATTGCAGATATTCGGATACATGGCCATCGTATAAAGCACGTCGTTGTGCATGTCTTTCGGGTGCGAGGTCGAGAAACGCACGCGCAGCGAGGGGTCGAGCAGGGCTACCATCTCGAGCAGCCGCGCGAAGGTTACCGTTTCGCTGTCGGGGGCGCCGGCCTCTTTCCAGCAGTAGGAATTTACGTTCTGCCCGAGCAGCGTAACTTCGCGATAGCCGTTTTTGAACAGCGTCTGCACCTCGCGGATTATTGTTCGGGACGGGCGACTGCGCTCGGCGCCGCGCGTGTAAGGCACCACGCAGTAAGCGCACACGTTATTGCAGCCGCGCATAATCGACACAAAGGCCGTAACGCCGTTACGGTCCATCCGCACCGGCGAAATATCGGCGTATGTTTCTTCGTGCGACAGCAGGGTGTTGATGCCTCTCTGTCCGCTTTCGGCTTCGCGCACCAATTTCGGCAGCGCCCGATAGGCGTCGGGGCCGGCGACGATATCGACCGTGCCGTTTTCGAGCAGCGCTTCCTTGAGCCGCTCGGCCATGCAGCCCAGCACGCCCACCACCAGCCCCGGCCGCTGCTGTTTGAGAAGCCTGAAAATAGCGAGCCGTCCCCAGACGCGCTGCTCGGCATTGTCGCGCACCGAGCAGGTATTCACAAAAATGACATCGGCTTCGGCCATCTCGCCGGTTATCGTAAAGCCCGCCTGCTGCATGATGGCTGCCACCACCTCGCTGTCGTTCACATTCATCTGGCAGCCGTAGGTTTCGATATAAAGGCGCTTCCCCTGCTCGTCGGCTGCCGGTATGCGGAAACGTGTGTAGTTGTTTGTTTTTTCCATCAGTCTGTAAATAATAATGTCCCTATTCTAACCATCGTACTGCCTTCCTCGATTGCCACGCGGTAGTCGTTCGACATACCCATCGACAATTCGCAGAACGCAGGCGTGGCGGGGAATGCCGCCTGTTTTATTTCCGTAAACAGCTGTCGCAGCAACCGGAACTCCGCGCGTATCTGTGCGGTGTCGTCCGTAAAGGTAGCCATGCCCATCAGTCCGGTGATTTGCAGGCCGGGCAGGGTCGTAAAAAAGCCTTCGGCGGATAGCCGGCGCAGGCTGTCGGGCGTGAAGCCGAATTTCGACGGCTCCTGTGCGATATGCACCTGCAGCAGGCATCGCTGTTGCAGATGCCGGCGTCGTGCCTCGTCGTTCAGCGCCTGCAGCAGTTTTGGGCTGTCGCCCGAATGAATGGTATGCGCCACTCCCGTTACTAATTTCACCTTGTTTGTTTGCAGATGCCCGATGAAATGCCATTCGATGTCGGCCGGTAACTGCGCCGCCTTTGCCAGCAGCGCCTGCGGACGGCTTTCGCCGAAGGCGCGCTGCCCTGCCCCGTAGGCTTCCCGAATTGCGGCTACCGGCTGCGTCTTCGATACGGCAATCAACCGGACATGCGCCGCCGCCAACTCCCGACCAATACGCTGCAACTGTTCTTTTATCATGGAATAGTCAATCGTCAAGCGTCAATTCCATCACCCGTTCGCTGTCGCGCTCCGGCTGCATGAGGTTCACCGGACAGGCGATGATGAATGCCGACGGATACGCCCCCTTAATGCTTTCCAGAAACCGCATGGCTTCCGACCGCGTCCGAAAATCGCCCACCGCCACGCGGAAGTATAAATCTTCAAAACTGTGATACACCGCCACGTCGGGGTGTTCTGCAACAAAGGCCGTCGCCACGGCCAGCGACCGCTGTCGCGCCCGCTGTTCGTTATCGAAATACAGACGGACGCGATACCCTTTGGTTTTGTGATAGCTGTTCCGCTCGATGCTGGCGCAGACCGCCTTTTCAATCGCCTGCTCCTGCCGGATAGTAATTTTCCGGCCGGCCTGCAGGAGGGTAAAAACGGTTGTGTCGCCGTTCGCCTGCGCAAGCCCCGCTCTCGCCGTGCCGAATAATATAAGAAGGATGCAAACGTATTTCATTTTATAATTCATAAGCCATAATCATCGACCGTTAATAATTTCTTTCAGCGTCCGGTTTTCCACTTTCAGCGTCCGGCTCCATGCGCCGGCTTTGATTTTCATTTCGCCGGAGAGCAGGAACCGGTCTAAATCCTGCTCCAGATTACGGAGGTCGATGTTGCCGATGACAGCCAGCCAGTCGGTAATTTGCAATTCCAGCGGTACGGGCTGATAGTCCGTCGCCCCGGCAGGCACCGGCACCGCCTCAAGAAGGCGCAAGTGAGCAAAGACCCCGCCGTCGGTCGATACGTCGAACTCGGCCGATTTAAGCTGGATGAGTTTCTTTGTCGGGTTTATTATTTTCAGCGATGCGCTGATGCGTGCTTTCGACATGCCGGTCAGGCGCAGGCTGTCGATTCGGAAATCGTCCACCCGCACCCCACTGAAATCGGTGGTACAGGCGCTCATGGCGGCCATTATCAATAGAAAAAAACCGGTGCGAATCATTATTTTCATATCCTCTTCATTTTTTGAGCAGCAAAAGTACAAAAAATAATTAGGAATTAGGAACGATGAACGATGAACGATGAACGGCGACAGACGACAGGCGACAGGCGGGTAATGTACGGGGTCGTGTCGGGCGCATGCATCCTTTCATCGATCGTTGTCCATATTCGATGCAAAAGCCTTACCTTTGCAGGCGCAATCATAAAACAGATTATTCGATGAACGAACCGTACAATTTTGATAAAATCATTGACCGGCGCGGCACTTACGCGCTGAAAACCGATGCCCTGCAAGCCCGCTACGGGAATGCCGGTCTCATCCCGCTGTGGGTCGCCGATATGGATTTTGAAACGCCGCCGTGTATTACCGATGCGCTTCGGGCGCGGCTCGCGCATCCGGTGTTTGGCTACACGCAGGAGTCGCCGGGCTACCGGGCGGCGATTACCGGCTGGCAGCAGCGGCTGCACGGCTGGGCTATCGACCCGTCGTGGCTGTCTTACATTCCGGGCATCGTGAAGGGCATCGGGCTTGCGCTGAATGTTTTTACCGAACGCGGCGATAAGGTCATCATCCAGCCGCCGGTCTATCATCCGTTCCGGTTAGTGCCGCAGGCCAACGGGCGCACGGTTATCAATAACCCGCTGAAAGAAATTGACGGCGGCTACACGATGGACTTCGAGCAGCTCGCGCAATGTATAGACGCCGGCGGCAAGGCGCTTATCCTCTCGAACCCGCACAATCCGGGCGGGATGGTATGGACCCGGGCTACGCTCGAGCGGCTCGCCGGGATGTGTGCGGAGCGCGGGGTGCTGGTCATCTCCGACGAAATCCATGCCGACATGGCGCTCTTCGGCCACCGACACATTCCCTATGCGACGGTGTCGGACGCGGCGGCGCAGCACAGTATTACCTTCGGCGCACCGTCGAAGACATTCAACATCGCCGGCATCGTCAGCTCGTTTGCCGTCGTGCCGGGCGAGGCTGTCCGTACCCGTTTTTATTCATGGTTAAAGGCGAATGAACTGGACAACCCCCATCTTTTTGCTTCCATCGCCACGGAAGCGGCCTATACGCAGGGCTGGGCATGGCGGCAGGCGCTGATTGACTATCTCGAAGAGAACACCCGCTTTATCATCCGCTATCTGGCCGAGTATATTCCGGCGATTCGCGCTGTGCGTCCCCAGGCGTCGTTTTTGGTATGGCTCGATTGTCGCCGGCTGTGCCTCTCGCACGGGGCGCTCATTGACCTCTTTGTCCGTCGTGCCGGGCTCGCGCTCAACGACGGGGAGATGTTCGGCCCCGGCGGCAGCGGCTTTATGCGCCTCAACATCGGCGCCCCGCGCAGCATATTGGAAAAAGCCCTGCGGCAGCTTCGCGATGCGATGGCAATGCCTGATTAAAAAAACTAATTCTCCATCAGCTGCCGAATGGCTGCGGCGAGCCGGCGGACACCTTCCTCGTTTTTTTCTTTGCTCATGTAGGAAAAATTGAGGCGCATGGTGTTTTGGCCGGAGCCGTCGCAATGGAAAAATTCGCCAAGCACAAAGGTTACGTTTTCGCGGATGGCGATGTCGAACAAATCTTTTGCGTTGAGTGTTTCGGGCAGGGTGAGGAAGAGGAACAGCCCGCCTTCGGGGCGTGTCCAGCGGACGCCGTCGGGCATGTACTTCTCAAAGGCGGCCAGCATGCCGTCGCGTTTTTCGCGGTAGGCGGCAATAATTTTTTGCAGGTTGGGTTCAAAATAACCCTTGTCGAAAAAGCAGGCGGTGATTTTCTGGTCGAACACCGGCGAGCAGAGATCCATCGCCTGTTTGGCGGTTTCGCATTTGTCGATAATCCGTTCGTCGGCCAGCATCCAGCCGAGGCGGAAGCCGGGGACGAATATTTTGGAAAACGTGCCGACTAAAATCACCTGCCCCGTGCCGTCCATCTCGAACATGGTGGGTTGTGCCTTGCCGTCGAACCGCAGCTCGCGGTAAGGGCTGTCTTCGATGACAAGGATGTCGTACCGGTGTGCCACGTCGAGTACGGTTTGCCTTTCGACAATCGACATCGTCGTACCCGACGGGTTCTGGAAATCGGGAATCGTATAAATGAACTTGGGTTTGCGCCCCTCGTCGATAAGCCGCCGGACGGTCTCGTCGAGCTGTGTTTCATGGCGAATGCCGGCCATCTGCGCCTGATAAGCCGCGAACGACTGCAACGCGGCGAGGTACGACGGCAGCCCGCAGACCACCGTGTCGCCGGGGTTGATAAAGATTTTCGACACAAGGTCGATGCATTGTTGCGAGGCGGTGGTAATCATCAAATTTTTGATGTCAACCTGCAGGCCGTCGCGGCGGTATCGTTCGACTAAAATCTCGCGCAGCCGCGGGTCGCCGGCCGTTTCGCCATACTGCAGCGCGCGGGCGCTTTCCTTTTCCAGCACTTCGGCGACAACTTCTTTCAGCTCTTCGACCGGAAACAGGTCGGGCGCCGGAAAGCCGCCGGCGAAGGAAATAATATCGGGCAGGTTGGCTACTTTCAGCAGTTCGCGGATAGCAGAGCGGTGCATCCGGTGGGCGCTGTTCGAGAAAACGGCATCTATGTTGTGTACCATGGCGTGATTTTATTAAAAAGTATATTAATTATGCGTCTTTTAATTATAATTTATAAGTGAAACGCCTGCAAAAGTAATAAATTTTTATGAATTGCAAAGAATAGACCGTCGTCAATGCAAAAAGCCCCCGTCAACCGGCAGGGGCTTTTGTCTTTCTTAAAAAAAAACGTTTTTTTTCGTCCCAGCCGGGCTGGCGAAAGAAAAACCACGGTTTTTTTCGTCCCAGCCGGGCTGGCGAAAGAAAAACCACGGTTTTTTTCGTCCCGCGAGTTGCAGGGAAAGAAAAAACTCGGATTTTGTATTGGGGAAATAAGCATGCTGTGCTGTGCTGAATGCGTCAGCGCAAAGCGAATTATGAATTACGAATGCCTGATTCGTAATTCGTAATTCGTAATTCGTAATTCGTAATTCGTAGTTCCACCTCCGTTTTTCCGAGCAGGGAAATAATATCGAAGATGCCGGGGCCTTTGGCGGCGCCGACAAGACACAGCCGCAGGGCATTCATTACCGCCCCCGGAGGAAGGTTCCGGTCGGCCAGCCAGGCATGGACGGCCTCTCCGGTGGCCTCTTTGGTAAAGGGTTCGACGGCGGAGAGCACATCGGCCAGCTGACGGATAAGGTCGGGCGTTTCGGGGCGCCAGTACTTTTGTACGGCTTTGGCGTCGAAAGTGGCGGGCGGCACAAAGAAATAGGACGACAAGTCCCAGAAATCGGCGACAAATGTCGCCCGTTCCTTAATCAATCCGCATACGGCGGTTATTTTTTCCATCGATACCTCGATGCCCTTTTCCTGCAGCAGCGGGCGGTAGAGGAGGGCGAGGTCGGCATCGCTTTTGCTTTTCAGATATTGCTGGTTGAACCATCGCGCCTTGTCGGGATTGAAGCGCGCGCCCGACTTCACAACCCGTTCGAGCGAGAACAGCGCCGCCAGCTCGTCGAGACTGAAAAGTTCCTGCTCCGTGCCGGGGTTCCAGCCCAGCAGCGCCAGCATATTCACAAAGGCTTCGGGGAAGTAGCCATCCTCGCGGTAGCCGCGCGATATGTCGCCTGCCGGCGAGAGCCACTGCAGGGGAAATACCGGAAATCCGTGCCTCTCGCCGTCGCGCTTACTGAGTTTCCCCTTGCCGTCAGGTTTAAGCAGCAGGGAGAGATGCGCAAAATCGGGCTGCGAGGCGCTCCACCCGAAGGCCTCATAGAGCAGGTAATGCAGCGGCAGCGACGGCAGCCACTCCTCCCCGCGGATGACATGCGAGATGGCCATCAGACGGTCATCGACAATATTGGCTAAATGGTAGGTCGGCAGCTCGTCGGCGCGTTTCCAGAGTACCTTGTCATCGAGCGTAGCGGTATTGACCGTGATGTCGCCGCGTATCAGGTCGTGCATTTGCACGTCGCGGTTTTCGGGCATTTTAAAGCGGATGACCCAGTGCGTATCCGAAAGCAACCGGCGCTGCACGGCGTCGAGCGGCATATCGAGCGATGTGTCCATTTGCCGACGGATGGTATAATTATAGGTGAACGACTGTCCGGCGGCTTCGGCTTCGCGGCGGCATTTGTCCAATGTTTCGGCGGTATCGAAGGCGTAATAGGCGTGCCCGGCGCGTACCAGGTCTTCGGCGTACTGCCGGTAGAGGGGCTTGCGCTGCGACTGCCGGTAGGGGGCGTGCGGATGCCGGGCGTCGGCGGTTTCGGCGATTTTCCAGTCGGCCGTAAGCCCCTCGTCGGGCACGATGCCGCACCATTGCAGGGCTTCGATGATATACTGTTCTGCGCCCGGCACAAGGCGCCCCGCGTCGGTATCTTCTATCCGAAGGATAAAAGTACCGCCATACCGGCGCGCAAAAAGGTAATTGAACAGCGCCGTACGCACACCGCCCATGTGCAGCGCGCCCGTAGGACTTGGCGCAAAGCGAACGCGGACTTTCCGCGAATTATTTTGCCTGTTATTCATTATTCATTATTCATTAATTATTATTTATGAACCATTATTGTTATGCCGGCCAGTTCGCCTTGCAGCGCGGCTTTGTCGAGCGTGAAATAATGGTATGGGTACAGTGTTGCCGGCCGCAGGAGCCGGGCGGCTTCGATGAACATGTCATCGCTCATCGTATAGGGCAGGTTTTTGGGCAGGAAGGCAATGTCGGGCGGGGCGATGCCGGCCATTTCGGGTATGAGTTCGGTATCGCCGGCGATATAGAGGCGGAAGCTGCCCAGATGCAGGATATACCCGTTGCCGCGGCCTTTCGGATGGAAAGGCTCCCCGTCGGCGTTTTTCTGATGGATGTTATACGCCGGCGCCGCCTCGATAGAGATACCGTTCCAGGACGTGGTGTCGCCGTTGTGCAGGATTTCCGTCGCGGCCACTTCCTGCGCCACCGCCGCCGTGCCGATGAGCGTCGTGTCGGCCGTGCGGATTTTGTTCAGTTCCGGAATATCGAGATGGTCGTAGTGTTCATGGGTAATCAGTATCAGGTCAGCGGGCGGGAAACCCGTAAAGTCGGCCACCTCGCCGTAGGGGTCGTTGTAGATTGTTTTCCCGTTCAACTGCAGCAACAGCGAGGCGTGCCCGATATGGGTAACCAGTAATTCGCCCATAGGCGTCGTGCAGGAATGGGGGCGGGGGAGTTGGGATTGTGTTATCATCGTTAATAATTATGGTTGCAAAGGTAAGAAAATATTATTAGCAGCGAATCGGCTCTCATAATTCATAATTATTCCCTATCTTTGTTGCCTCAATCAATACAGCAAGTCATGCGTAATTTTCTTTTCCGGTTTCTTTTTCTTTGCAGTGTCGGCTACGGCTATGCGGCGCCGGCATCGGTGTACATTATTCCCCTTCACCGCGATATTGATGCGCCGGCGGCGCGGATTGTTCATAAGGGGCTCGCCGAAGCGCGCGCCCTGCAGAGCGATTATATTCTACTGCATTTAAGTACTTACGGCGGCGAACTGACGGCCGCCGACAGCATCCGCACGGCTCTTTTGCATTGCGCGATTCCGGTGCTTGTCTTTATCGACAACCAGGCGGCGTCGGCCGGCGCGCTCATTGCGATTGCCTGCGACAGTATTTACATGCGCAGCGGCGGAAGTATCGGCGCCGCGACGGTCGTTGACCAGACCGGTGCTGTGGTACCCGACAAATACCAGTCGTTCATGCGCTCGATGATGCGCTCGACCGCCGCCGCCCACGGCAAACGGAAGGCGCTGCAAGGACGCGACACCGTCGAAGTCTGGCATCGCGACCCGCTTGTGGCCGAAGCGATGGTCGATCCCCGGGTCGTGGTACCCGGCCTTATCGACAGCACCCGCGTGCTCACCTTTACGGTCGATGAGGCTATCGCCAATGGCTACTGCGAAGGCCGCGCAGAGTCGATAGCCGAAGTCCTCGCGCTGGCAGGCCTCTCGCCGGCCGAGATAAAGGAATACACCCCCACGTGGCTCGACCGGATTATCCTCTTCCTTATGAACCCCCTCCTGCAGGGGCTGCTGCTGATGCTCATCATTGGCGGCATTTATTTTGAACTGCAATCGCCCGGCATCGGTTTTCCGCTGGCGGCGGCGGCGGTGGGCGCGCTGCTGTATTTTGCCCCGCTCTACCTCGAAGGGCTGGCGGCACAGTGGGAGCTGCTGCTGTTCATCGGCGGGCTGGCGCTGCTGGCGGTCGAACTGTTTGTTATCCCCGGCTTCGGCGTTACGGGTATCGCGGGGATTATTGCGAGCCTCGCCGGCCTGCTGCTCGCCATGATTGACAATAACCTGCTCTCGACGCCCGCCGGCATTGACCTCACGCCGCTTGTCCGGCCGCTGTTTGTACTCTCGGCGGGCATTTTCGGCGGGCTGGTCGGCAGCATTTACCTGTCGCGGAAACTGTATCCGACAAAATTCTTCGGCCGCATCGCCCTCAAAACCGACCTCACCGAACAGGCCGGATACGTAGGCGTACCGCAGGGGCTGGAGCAGTTAGCCGGAGCTGTCGGGACGGCGCATACGGCGCTGCGTCCGTCGGGAAAAATAACCGTCAATGGAGAGCTGTACGATGCCGTCGCCGAATATGGGATGATCGAGCGGGGGAGAGCCGTCCGGATTACGCATTATGAGACGGGACAACTTTATTGCATCCCAGCAGATTAAAAAAGGATTTGTGAGATTGGAAATAATGTCCTACCTTTAGCACGCTTTTTGAAACATCAATTACTAAATATTTTTACACATGGAAGGAGCTACTATCACATTTAATGAGCTGCGTCGCATCAAAGACGCGCTTCCCGACGGCAGTACACACCGTATTGCCGAATTACTGAATACATCGGTGGACACTATCCGAAATTATTTCGGCGGTAACGATTTTGAACACGGCAAGTCCACAGGCGTTCACTACGAACAGGGCCCCGACGGCGGCATCGTGTCATACGACGATGTAACAATCCTGAACCTGGCAAAAAAGATATTGGAAGAGAATAATATTAAATGGTAAATACCTTCGGGTCTCTATTAAATAAAACCGCATAACGATGCTGCAACGGATACAATCGCTATTTCTTTTACTGGCTATCGGGCTGGAGACGTCGCTGTTTTTCGTGCCGGTGTGGCGCGAAGGGGCGGCGGTTCATTCTGTCGGGGCGCTGGTGTGGACAAACCCGCCGGGGCTTTTTCCGGTGGGGGTATGCGTCTTACTGCTGCTGTCGATAGGAATGGCTGCGGTGGCGCTGTTTTCATACCGTCGCCGGATACGCCAGCTCCGCCTGTGCCGGTGGAATATGCTTGTATTAATCGGCTTTCAGGTATTGATGGCATGGCACAGCGCGGCTGCGGACAATGACCTTTTGACCCCGACGCTGTTCCCGACGGTGGCCATCGCCTTGCATTGGCTGGCGCTGCGCTACATCCGGCGGGACGAAGCGCTGGTGCGGGCAGCCGACCGGCTGCGCTGAACGATGGATACCGACAACTATAAAACCATTGCCGCCCCTGCTACCGGCCTCTTTAAGGATAAGGGGAGTAAATTCCTGGCCTTTGCCTACCCCGTCGATGACGAGGCGCAGGTGAAGGCGCATGTGCAGCGTTTAAAAAAGGAATACTTCGACGCACGGCACCACTGCTTCGCTTACCGTATCGGCCTGCACGGCGAACAGTGGCGCGCCAACGACGACGGAGAACCGGCATCGACCGGCGGCAAGCCGATACTGGGGCAACTGCTTTCGCGCGAACTGACCGATACGCTTGTGGTGGTGGTGCGCTACTTCGGCGGCATCCTTTTAGGCGTCCCGGGGCTGATAAACGCTTACCGCAGCGCCGCCGCCGATGCCTTAAACCACGCGCCGACAGTAGAAAAGACCGCTACCGTCCCTATCACTTTCTCGTTCCCCTACAGCGCCCTGAACACCGTTATGAAATGGCTGAAAAACGAGCGCCTCGAAATCCGTGCGCAGCACTTCGACACGGAATGCCGCCTCGAAGTCGATGTCCCCCTTAGTAAACGCGAATTAATTACGAACCACGAATTAATTACGAATTACGAATTACGAATTACGGGGAAAGTTGAAAGTCTAACGTCTAACGTCTAAAGTCTAAAGTCTAAAATAAAAAGTCTAACGTCTAAAATAAAAAATCTAATGTCTAAAAATTTAATTTCCATTCATGATTTTTCAAAGGAAGAGATGCTGCACATTCTGGAACTGGCGGCAGCCTTCGAGCTTAAACCGGCGCCGCAGCTGCTGGAAGGGAAAGTGATTGCGTCGATATTCTTCGAGCCTTCGACGCGGACGCGGCTGAGCTTCGAAACGGCAGCTAACCGGCTGGGCGCACGGGTGGTCGGTTTTTCCGATGTAAAAAATACCAGCGTCAGCAAGGGCGAGACGCTGAAAGATACCATTACGATGGTGGCCAATTACGCCGACCTCATTGTCATGCGGCATCCGCTGGAAGGGAGCGCGCGCTATGCGTCGGAAGTGGCCGGCGTGCCGGTAATCAATGCCGGCGACGGCGCGAACCAGCACCCTTCGCAGACCCTGCTCGACCTCTACTCCATTCAAAAAACGCAAGGCCGGCTCGACGATATTTCTATCACCATGGTCGGCGATTTGAAGTATGGCCGGACGGTGCACTCGCTGCTGCAAGCACTCTCGCTGTTCAATGCCCGGTTTACATTTATCGCGCCGCCGGAGCTGCAAATGCCCGGCGAGTATAAGGCCTACCTCGCCGAACGGGGGCTGGCGTTTGAAGAGCATACCGACCTCGCCGGCAATATGGCCGACGCCGACATCCTCTACATGACCCGCGTGCAACGCGAGCGGTTTCAGGACCCGATAGAATATGAAAAAGTGAAAGACGTCTATTCTCTGAAAAAAGCGATGCTCTCCGGCGCCCGTCCCAATATGAAAATCCTGCATCCGCTGCCGCGCGTCAACGAAATCGACGCTGATGTGGACGCCACGCCCCACGCCTATTACTTTGAACAGGCGCGCAACGGCATGTTTGTCCGCATGGCCATCTTCGCCTATGTTTTAGGCTACGCCTGAGGCCATCGTAAATAAATAATAAAACCAATACTATGGAGAAAAAAGAATTTAAAGTAACGGCCATTAAGAACGGCACGGTGATTGACCATGTGCCGTCGAGCGAGCTCTTCCGCGTGATTGAGATTTTGGGGCTGGCCGCTTACCCGAACCAGCTCACGTTTGGGATGAACCTTGAGAGTAAAAAATTAGGCACAAAAGCCATCATCAAGATAGCCGACTGCTTTTTTGAAGACGATGACATCAACCGCATTGCCCTCATTGCCCCGCAGGCGAAACTGAATATCATCCGCGACTACAAAGTGGTGGAAAAGCGGCGCGTGTCGATACCCGAAACCATCGTCGGCATTGCCCGATGCGTCAATCCGCACTGCGTAACCAACCACCAGCCTATCCCCACGCGCTTCGGCGCCGTCCGCGACGAGCAGGGCATCCGCCTCACCTGCCGCTACTGCGAAAAAGTAACGGATAGCCGCGCCCTCAAAATCATACGATGAATTTTTAAATTACGAATTACGGCATCCGGCTATCGCCGGATGAATTACGAATTACGGCATCCGGCTATCGCCGGATGAATTACGAATTACGAATTACGGCTACGCGGGAAAAACGTAATTCGTAATTCGTAATTCGTAATTAAAAAAGCGGTGATATTATTATAGACAACATTCCATGCAAAAAGCCCCCGCCGGAAGGCGGGGGCTTTTTGTTTTCCTTAAAATGCCGGTTCCCCGCAGCGTGCGAGAGAGCGGCTATGTATAGAAGCCGGTTCCCCGCAGCTTGCGAGAGAGCGGCTATGTATAGAAGCCGGTTCCCCGCAGCTTGCGA
>JAISXF010000021.1 GCA_031270845.1 Prevotellaceae bacterium | reverse complement strand
TTGGTAGCGATGGGCTTGCCCGAACGCAACGCAGGCGGCGGCGGGCATAATCCTCCGCCGGAAGGCTTTGTCGCGGCGACTATCGAACTGCCCGGCCCGCGGGTGGTAAAAATCCATTTTCAGGCCGCCGGCAGCGAGCACAAGGCCAAGCCGCACGGTATTCATGGCGTTGAAATCATCTGGCAGGTATTCGACACGCCGTCCCCGTCGGTGAGCATTGACGAGTTAATTCACTCGGAGTTCGACACCATGACGCCTTACGAGTTCCGGTTTTCCGACGCCCAGCGGGGCAAGCACCTTTACTTTGCCATGCGCTGGGAAAACACTACCGGCGAAAAAGGCCCCTGGTCGGAAATTATGGAGGCAATCATACCGTAGAATTACGAATTAAATACGAATTAAGAACAACGAATTAAATACGAATTACGAATTACGAATTACGGCAACAGGGGCGAACCGATGTGTTCGCCCCTGTTGTTTTGTTGAAAGTTGAGAATTTTTTTAGTTAAGAACTATGAGCTATGAATTTGCTTCCACCCCCAAAATTCCCCTCCTTTGGAGGGGAATTTTGGGGGTGGAAGACGTTAGACAATAGACGTAAGACGTAGGGGCGAACCAATCGGTTCGCCCTCGCTGTTTTTATATAATGGGGAACTCGTAATTCGTAATTCGTAATTCGTAATTAAAAAAAATTCCTATCTTTGCAGGCGAATACTGCTCGAAATAGCTTATACGATGACAACAGAAACCTGCAATATATTTTCATTAGAAGACAATGAACGCATAATACCCGACGGCATTGCCAATTTTTTATTCTCCGACGCCAAAGGGATGCCGCTCTTCCCGCCCGAACATTATACGCCAAACCCCGATGTGCCGTTCTTTTTTACCGGCTTGCTGATGGCCGTCTGCGTGCAGGGAGAGGCGGAGGTGAGCATCAATTTTAAAAAACATACGCTCAAAGCCGGTTCCACACTGATGGTGCTGCCCTCGCTGGTGTGCCGGTTCGAGCATCAGTCGAGCGACTTTATGCTGGAGGGCTTTTTCTTTTCGTTCGATTTTTTTGCGGGCGTGGTGCTGCCTTCCGATTTCAAAGCGCTGTTTCAAATCGGGCTTTGTCCGTGTCGGGAAATAACGAAGGCCGACATGGCCATCCTCCGCAATCACTACCGCAGCATCGTCGAGGCGTATCAGCATGTTGAGCTGGCCTATCGGGTGCATATTATCCGGGGGCTGCTCTTTGCGATGCTGCTCTTCATTGTGTCGCGCTATAAGGGCGATGCGGGCGTCGCGTATGCCGGCACGCTGACACGTCAGGAAGAGCTTACGGCGCGCTTTGCGGCGTTGCTCAGCATTTATTATAAATCGGAACGGCGGGTCTCGTTTTATGCCGGAAAGCTGTGTGTGAGCAGCAAATACCTGTCGCAGGTAACCAGGATAGCCACCGGCCGTTCGGCGATGCAGTGGATTAACAGCCGGATTATTACCGAAGCCAAGCTCCTGCTGCGCACCACGAGCATGTCGGTGCTGCAGGTTTCCGAAGAGTTGAACTTCCCGAACCCTTCGTTTTTCGGGCAGTTCTTTAGAAAACATACCGGTATTACACCCTACAAATTCCGCCGCTCCTGATGTCCGTTTTTTTTTCTGTTAAGCGCTTCGCAGGCCTATATATATATATGTGTATATATATAATGGTTGTTGCGGGCGTGATGCCGGCGCGGGCGGGTGTCTTGCAGCCTGCTGCGCTGCCGCAGATTTCCGGCGTAGTGAACGATGTCATCAGCGGGAAGCCGCTGGAATACGTGTCGGTTGTGCTTTCCGGCAGCCGGCAAAAAACGGTGGCCGCGACCATAACCGACGAACAGGGGCGGTTTACGCTGACCGATATTCCCGCCGGAAACTATGTCCTAAAAGCGTCGTTCATCGGCTATTCCGACCGGCGTATCGACGTTACGGTCGATGCCAAAACAGGCGACGTCCGCCTGCCGCCGATAGCCCTCGTCGCCGAAAGCAAACGGCTGGAAGAGGTGGTTGTCGCCGTCGAAAAAAGCATGATAGAGCATCATATTGATAAAATTGTCATCAACGTGGCCGATTATATCGGAAGCGAAGGCGGCAATGTGGTGGATATGCTGCGCAAAATCGCCGGCATTACGGTGGACAATGACGGCAATGTGTCGCTCAACGGGCAGCCGGCGGCGATATATATCGACAACCGCCCGTCGAACCTCTCGAAGATGGACTTGCTCAACATGCTCTATTTTCTCGAAGCGTCGGAAATCGACAAGGTGGAAATCATCCAGAACCCCTCGTCGAAGTACGATGCGGCCGGCGGAAGCGCCATTATTAATATCATCACGAAAAAAAATACCCTCAAAGGCTGGAGCGGGTCGGTGCAGGCCGGCGGCGGAGCGCTCCCCGACGCCCGCGACCTTTATAACGGCAACGGCGGGGCAACGGTCAACTACCGCAACAAATGGCTCAATGTCTCTGCCAATGGCGGTGTGCGCAGCAACCGGCAATTCAGCTGCTCCGAAGCCGATATGACGCTGGGCGACATCCGTCAGTATCAATACCGCTATGGCGAGTCGGCCAGCGCCGGCCGCTCGGCGCAGCTGACGACGAATTTTTTTATTAATAAAAAAAATACGATAGGGTTTATCCTTTCCGGCGGATGGAACCGTTCGGAGGGAGGCGCCGACGAGGAGCAGTCCTTTACGGAAAATTATACCGGCGGTCGCCTCGCCGGCCGCTCCTCCAGCGCCGACCGCTCCGACAACCGCCTGACCAACTATACGGCCAATGCCAACTACCAGCATATTTTCAGGGAAAGCGCGGCGCATGACCTGCTGGTCAATGTCGATTTCATGCGATACGTTACCCAGCCCTGGAGCCGGCATGAAAACCGCTTTTACGACGCTGCGGGCGCCGTGGCTGCGCCGCTCCAGATGTGGCAGAATACGGTGCGGCAAAACGTGGAGACGGCATCGGTGAAAGTCGATTACAGCCGCCCCCTGGGACGCAAGGCGACGCTTGAGGCCGGCGGCAAGCTGTCGCAAACCACCACCGACAACAGTCTGCTGCGCGAGGCGTGGAACCACACAGCCTGGCAACGCGACGACGGCCTGAGCAACGACTTCCGCTACCGCGAACGCATCGGCGCCGCGTATGTGTCGGCGGGGCTGTCGATTTCTAAAAAATGGCAGGCGAAGGCCGGCCTGCGATGGGAAAACACCTCGAGCCGCGGCGACTGGCGCCTCTCCGCGCAGAACGACACCGCCACCGGCCGGCAATACAACGACCTCTTCCCGACGGCCTACGTCGGCTACACGCACTCGATGGAGCAGTCGCTTTCGCTTTCCTACGCCATGCGCATCCGGCGCCCCGACTACAGCGCGCTCAACCCCTTCCGCAGTTTTTCCAATTATTATTCCTATTCCGAAGGCAATCCGCACCTGCGGCCGCAATATACCCACACGCTTAACATCGGCTACCGCTATGAAAAATTTAATGCCGGCCTGTACCTGCAGCGCGCCGTGCAGGTCATTACCGAAGACGCCTATGTCGATACCACGATTCATGCCGATTATCCGGTAACCGCCCGCACGTACGGGAACTTCGGGCAAACATCGTTCGCCGGCCTCACCGCCTCGTGGTCGAACCTGTTCCCCGCCATCTGGTGGTCGTTCAACCTGTATGTGAGCGGGCTGTATGTCTCCTCGTCGGCCTCCGACGCCTACCGTAATAACGGCTGGTTCGGTAACCTGTACATGGAAAATACCTTTTATATCGGTAAAACATGGCGCGCCGAACTCACCGGCAATGCGCAGACACCGCTGCCCTACGGATATTACCGGATAGCGGGCAATTATTTCATATCGGCCGGCCTGCGCAAAACCCTCTGGGAGCACAGGGCTACGGTATCGCTCTATGTCGATGACCTCTTCAACAGCCAGCGCTCCCACGTCGTTACCGACCGTAACGGCCAGCGCCTCGACATGCTCAGCGTATGGAGCAGCCGGCAAATACGCCTTTCGTTCAGTTATCGCTTCCGCCAGCCAATCAAAGCCCGCGAAAGGGTAGGAGGGATGGAAGAAAGAGAAAGGCTTTGAAGTATGAAGTATGAAGTATGAAGTATGAAGTATGAACGCCTTCGGGCGGAAGCAATCTAAAATCGTAAATCGTAAATCTAAAATCATCAATCTAAAATCTAAAATATTTAGTAAGCTTTTTTGTCGCCTTTTATCATCACAAAAACAGTCCGCAGCATAATTTCCATGTCGAGCGCTACCGACCAGTTTTCTATGTACCAGATGTCTTTTTTGATACGACCTTCCATTTCTTCCAACTTGTGCGTTTCGCCACGGAAACCATTGACTTGCGCCCAGCCTGTGATGCCCGGCTTGATAAAATGACGTACCATGTACTTGTTTATCAATTGCGAATATTCCTCCGTATGTAGCAACATGTGAGGACGGGGACCAACCAGCGACATGTCTCCTTTGAGAACGTTTATAAACTGTGGTAACTCATCGAGATTGGTGCGGCGGATGAAATCGCCTATGCGAGTTTTTCGTTCATCATCGGCTGTCGCCTGCCGGGTATGCGCTTCACCGTTACACTTCATGCTCCGGAATTTGTAGCATTTGAAATTTTTACCTTTTATTCCTGTTCGTTCCTGTAAAAAGAAAACAGGTCCCGGAGAACTCAGTTTAATCAA
>JAISXF010000035.1 GCA_031270845.1 Prevotellaceae bacterium | reverse complement strand
TTGTGTCGGGAAACAATGTCCTCAACAATGTACTTTTGCCGGTTTGCCTTACTCCCCACAAAAAAATACTTTCATTTTCTCCACCTTCAAATATTTGTCTTCTTATGAACTTATTTGTGTCATTATCAATCATAAACCGAATGTTATTTACATGATAATTTATGATACTGTCGCAAATTATCATGATATTTTACGATGCAAAGATAAATTATTTTTTTTAATCTTACATTTTTACATCATGTCTTTTTCTTTTTTTAACCACAAAGTCGCCAAAGAACACAAAGTTTGACCGTTCATACTTCATACTTCATACTTCATACTTCATACTTCATACTTCATACTTCATACTTCATACTTCATACTTCATACTTCATACTTCATCGTTCATCGTTCTCAGCCGTTCCGCTTAGTCGCCTCACCGGTATTTTCCGCCGTCGTCGTCCCGCATTTTGAGGTAGCTTGTGTAGCGTTCGGGGGCTATCTGGCCGTTGGCAACAGCGGCTTTCACGGCGCATCCGGGTTCATGGGTATGCGTACACATGTTGAACTTGCAGTGGGCGGCATGGCGAAACAGCTCCGGGAAAAAATGACAAAGCTCTGCTTTTTCGACATCAATCAGCCCGAAGCCCTTGATGCCGGGCGAGTCGATAATATGCCCGCCTGAGGCGGTATCGAATATTTCGTAAAACGTCGTGGTGTGCATGCCTTTCCGGTGGTAGTCGGAGATAGGGCCGGTACGCAGGCGCAGCGACGGGTCGATGGCATTAATGAGCGACGATTTGCCGACGCCCGACTGCCCCGCAAAGAGGCATAAGGCGCCGTGCGTTTCATCGGCCAGCCGGCCGACGCCGGCGCCGGTTTTGGCCGACACGGGCAGCACCGCATAGCCGGCGCCGGCATAGACGGCTTCTATGCGCGCCAGGCGCTGCCGCATCCCGTCGGTATAGCCGTCGATTTTATTGACCACGATGCTGGCCGGTATCGCATACGCTTCGCAGGTTACCAGAAAGCGATCGACAAATTCGAGCGACACGCGGGGAAACTCAATCGTTATAATCAAAAAGGCTTTATCGACATTGGCTGCGATGATGTGCGCCTGCTTCGAGAGGTTACTCGAGCGGCGGATAATGTAGTTCTTCCGGGCATAAATTTCTTTGATAACGCCGGCGTTTGCCGTTGGCTCAAACTGCACGCGGTCGCCGGCGGCAATCGGGTTGGTGGTTTGGGAATCGTGCAGGCGCAGCTTGCCGCTCACGGTACACGGCAACAAATGCCCCGACGCCTCGTCCTTAACAAGGTAATGGCTGCCGGTGTGCTTATAAACGATTCCTTTTTGAGACTTTGAGAGCATAGACTTTTTTTTAGACTTTAGACTTTGAGACTTTAGACTTTGAGACTTTAGACTTTGAGACAAGAGTCCATGTTCTCAACGTCCATGTTCTCTGTTCTCAAAAGTCCATGTTCTCAACGTCCATGTTCCATGTTCTCTGTTCTCAAAAGTCTATGTTCTCAACGTCTGCCTTCTTAATAATACCCCGTTTTGACGAGCGAATGAACGACAGGATGTGGTCGCGTTCGGGCGACGGCCGAAACGCCGCTTCTACTTCCCCGCAGGCATCGGTGGTGTTGAGCTTGCTGCGGTAGATGACCTTGTAGATATCGCTTATCTCCTGAATTTTTTCATTGGAGAAGCCGCGCCGCCGCAGGCCGATAAGATTAACGCCGCCGAACGACAGCGGACGGTGCCCCGCTAAAATATACGGCGGGACATCCTTCCCAAAAACCGACCCGCCCGATATCATCGCATGTTGCCCTACGCGGGTATATTGGTGCGCCGCCGACGAGCCGCCGATAATGGCATAGTCTTCCACTTCCACCTCGCCGGCCAGCCCGACGAAACTGACTAAAATAACATGGTCGTGAATATGGCAGTCGTGCGCGATATGGACGTAAGACATCACCAGGCAGTCGCTCCCGACGCGCGTCGTGCCTTTGCCGCTGTGCGCGGTGCCGCGGTTGACGGTCGCGCATTCGCGAATAACCGTCCGGTCGCCGATTTCCACGCGGGTAACTTCGCCCGCGAACTTCATATCCTGCGGAACGGCGCCAATCACCGCGCCGGGAAATATCTTGCAGTTACGCCCGATTTTCACATAATCCATAATCGTAACATTCGGCCCTATCCAGGTGCCTTCGCCGATTTCGACATGCTCGGCGACCGTCGTAAAGGGTTCTACCGTTACGCCGCTTCCCAGTATTGCGTGGGGATGTATTTGAGTTAAGTTCATATTGTTTATTGTTTATTGTTTATTGTATGCTAAAATCAGTGGTAAATCAATAGCTAAATTCCCGTTGTAATTTTTATATATTTATAATCTTAACAACGTTTTTTCCGAAACCTTGCTCTCCAACATTTTCACCATTACTTCCAAATCTATATTTGCTTCGGCTTTCAGCCCTAAACAATGCGCAATGCCGTTTGCATCGGTGCTCGACCGCTCCCAGAGCGATAACCGGTATTTGTTTCTGTTTGCGCGTAACCGGTAAGTATGAAAATGAAAAGAATCGCCAATCTTCGGGACTCTTGAAATATGTTCAAACGAAAATGCGTTCCTCATATAGTGCATCAAACAGTCCTGCAAGACGAGGACAAGGTGTTTGTTCAAATTTTCAAAGGTTGTGATTTTATGGTGCATTTGCACTAAAATAGTTTTTGCCGTCATCTTCCAATTTATTCCAAAAGAAGCGGCGCTGTTACCATCGGGCAGCGTTAGTCCTTTGGATGCTAAAAAAGACTGGCGATAACCCCACGCAGATCCTGTGGTATCCACTGTTTGCAGTTCGATGCCTGCAAAGTCTTTAATTTTCCCGTCTCTTACCGAAGCGAGTATATAATCGACGCTGCCCCCGGGAACCGCGATTTCAGGAATAATATGTAATTCATTGCCCGGTTCGTGTAGCGAAAGCAAATGGATACAATCTAAAAATATCTGATTATTTTCTGTCAGTCTGTGCGGGCAAATGATAACATTGGATTTTTCTTTTCCATAGGCAACCGTACAAATACCGATTGAAATTAACGGCTCACTCTTTCTCACTTTGATACATTTTCTGTCAATGAAAGGGCAATACTGTTCTTTTACTAAATTCCCCCATCCTGCATTTTTAGACAGCGTGCATGCGGCAAAAAGCTCTATGATTTTTGGGGTTTCCATATCATACCAGATTCAAATGCAATTGGGATACGCGCTGCCGGGCAATGTCGATATACTTTTCCGAAATATCAATCCCTATTGATTTCCGGTGTAAATCGTAAGCCACTTTATTGGTGGTGCCGGAACCACAGAACGGGTCTAATACAATGCCGTCGGGCGGACAGGTTGCCAAAATAGGAACCTTACATAAATCCTCCGGGTAAACAGCATAATGCTTTTCGCGATGCTGCGTGTCTTCCGGCAAAATTTCCCAGACATCTGCCGGCAAAGCGCCGTTTTTGCTGTAAAAAAGAAAATAATATCCTTTTTCTTTCAGTTCCCTGGCACGGCCGGAAACTTTTTCGGAATCGGAATGTGTCGCGCGTTGCTGGTTGCGGATGATCATCCTGAAATCCGGTATTTCGCTATTTTCTATTTTTTTGAGAACGTGCTGCAAATCCCGCATCGCATTTTCTTTTTCCTCGCTGGAAAGAGCGGTCGATAATTCAATCTGCCTTCTGTAGCGAATGCCACAAACGCCGGACGACGAAACGACCGCCCCGTTGCGCACCACCGTTGTCTGCGGATTTTGCCGGATAGCATCAGCATTATAATAATAATTCGACGTTTTTACAAAATGAAACAGCATCTCATGTATATTTCTCAACTTATCGGCCGAACTGTCCATCGCCCCTTTGTGCTTGTTCCAAACTACATCATTACGCAAAATCCATCGCTGCTCGTCCATCATCTTTATGGCAATACGCCACGGAATACCCTGTAACGACTTGTTCCGGTAAGTATCGCCGATATTAAACCAAAACGAACCGCTGTCTTTTAATACGCGCTTAATTTCTTTTGTTACCTCCAAAAGATTGGCGATAAAATGCTCCGGCGTATGCTCCATCCCTATGCCCCCATTTTCGTAGCAGCGCTGTCCCCAGTAGGGCGGACTGGTCATGCAAAAATCAATACTGCCCGACGGAATTTTTTTGAGCACCGTTAACGAATCGCCAATATAAAAAACAGGATACGCGGGATTGTCATTTTTCAAAAATTCATATCCGGCAGGAAGCAAAATATTGTCCGGTTGCTTTTCGTTGGCAAAACAGTCGTTGTAAAACACCACCCCCCCCACATCTCTTTGTGCGTTGATCAGCGCTGCGACATCGCCGCTGCCACGATGCTTCAAGGCTGTAATATAGTCCTTGTCTATCATTTATTCCTTACAATCTGCGCCATCAACTCGCCTTCGGTAACCAGCGAGTCGCCCACAAAGGCCTGACCGAGCATATTAACAATGCCCCGACGGATGGGTTCGAGTAATTCCAATTTAAAAATCAACGTATCGCCCGGCACAATTTTGCGTTTGAAACGTACTTTATCTATCCGGATAAAATAGGTCGAGTAGTTTTCCGGGTCCTCCACGGCGCTTAACGCGAGGATGCCCCCGACCTGCGCCATCGCTTCAATAACCAGCACCCCGGGCATCACCGGCTCGTCGGGGAAGTGCCCGACAAAGAACGGCTCATTCATCGTAACATTCTTTATCCCTACCACCGCGTCGGCAGTACGCTGAATAATTTTATCGACCAGCAGAAACGGCGGGCGATGCGGAAGCATCCGGCGAACGCCGTTAATATCAAACAGCGGCTCGTCATTCGGATTATAGCGGGGCGCCACCGGCCGCATCGCTTCCTTCTTCGCCAGCTTGCGGAGGGTGCGCGCTACTTCGGTATTGATTTGATGCCCGGGCTTGGTGGCAATAATCTTCCCCTTTATCGGAAACCCTATCAGGGCAAGGTCGCCCATCAGGTCGAGGAGCTTGTGCCGGGCGATTTCATTGGGAAAGCGCAGCTCAAGATGATTGAGATAACCCGACGGGATACGCGCCACATGCGGCTTGTTGAAGAGCATCGCCACGCGGTCGATTTCATCCTGCGGCACGGGCTTCTCGACAATGACGATGGCGTTCTCCATGTCGCCGCCCTTAATAAGATTATGCCGGAAGAGCGGCTCAAGCTCGTGGAAGAAGACAAACGTCCGGCAGGGGGCGATTTGCGTCGCAAACTCGTCGATGCCGTTCAGCCGCGCATACTGGTTGCCGACGACCTGCGAATTATAGTCTATCATCAAATCGATACTGAAATCCTCATCCGGCAGGAAGACAATTTCCTTATCGTTTTGCTCGTCGCGATAGACAAATTTTTCGTGGATTTCATACACAAAGCGCTTTTCGTCCTGTTCGGTAAGCCCCGCTTCGGTGAAGGCCTCCACATAGAGGCGGGCGCTGCCGTCGAGGATAGGCGCTTCGGGAGCATCAATTTTAATCAGGGCATTGTCGATACCCAGCCCCATGAGCGTCGCCATCAAATGTTCAATAGTACTCACGCGGGCGCCGTGCTGGGAGAGCGTCGTGCCCCGTTCGGTAGAAGTAACGTTGTCGGCGACGGCATCAATGACCGGCTGCCCGGGCATGTCGGTACGCTGAATTTTGACGCCGTGGTTGACCGGCGCGGGGCAGACGGTCATCGTAACCTCAACGCCGGTATGCAGTCCTTTACCGGAGAAAGTTACTTCTTTTGCAAGGGTATGTTGCTTTTGTTGCATGTAAAAAATATTTATTACAGATATTAGAGCGGCAAAAATACGATAAAAAAAGAATATAGCCAAACGCCCGCCTTTTTTGCGTTGATTTTTCCTGCCCTTGCGGGGGAAAAATGACCACTATTATTTTCATTCTTAAAAAAAGAGTCCCGTTATTCATTTTGTGTTGAAAACTTTTTTTGGCGGGATGGATACCGTGTTGATTTTTTTATTTATCTTTGCAGCCAATTTAATCAAATCACGAAATGATTGTTGAAAATAATTTCATAAAATTATCTCCTCCCTGTTGCACCGTAACAGATTTTGGTGTAATTTTGCAGTACGGCAGTACGGCAGTACGGCAGTACGGCAGTACGGCAGTACGGCAGTACGGCAGTACGGCAGTACGGCAGTACGGCAGTACGGCAGTACGGCAGTACGGCGCTAAGCGCTAATATCTTTTTTCAAAACATACATTTTTATACTGTCCCCGGCAGAGCGCCCGCTCGTGTCGGGGATTTTTTATTTGCTATCCCAGTACGCAAATACAATCCTTACGTGTTACGTGTGAATAAATCCAATTATTAAAAACTAACAAAAAAACAATTATGAAAAAAACAAAAATCATGATGGCGATAGCGGCCATCGCAGTGATGAGCGTTTTTGCATCGTGCAGTAAAAATGACGACGTGCCGGAACAATCGGTTCTGGACAGGCAATATTTTACGATTCAAAACGCGACCTTAAAGCAGGGAGCCATCCCTCAATCGGCCTCGTCGAGCGCCTTCAACTCCGTAACCATAAATAATAATGTGTTACCGGGTGGATCGTCGTTCGTATCATTACATTCGGAAGTATCCATTACCGAAGTCTATGTAGGCGTCGAAGGCGTAAACGAGTATTACCTTTTAAGCGGCAGCTTGCAATTTATTATTCTGTTCAACCAGAATCTCAGCCATTCGTTCACGATACAGATAAGCGCGCTGCTCAGTACCGGCGTTTTGACGTCGCTCTATTCCGCGCCGTTGCAGTTTGTGAATGCCGGTACGGGTGCGTTGCAGGTAAGCCTGTCGTTCGACAACGACAAGGATGTGGACTTGTACGTGGTAGAGCCGTCCGGCCGTGTGATTTACTATGGCGATGAAGGGGGTGATATAGAGTACAACGAAACGACCGGAGAATTTTACCGTATCTGGGGGTTGGACATTGACTCAAACGCAGGTTGTAGCATTGACGGCATCAATAACGAAAACATTTTTTATCCTGCGGAATTTATCCAGTCGGGCAAATACGAAGTGTGGATCAATATGTTTAGCAACTGCGATCCCTCTATTCCCACACACAGTGTTGTTACCGCCACTCAACAGGGCAGTCTTGTACCGGTAACTTACGGGTCGAACCCGTTCAACATCGTATTTCTCGAAGGGTCGCCGAGCAACGGCATTGGATCGTCGCTGACCGGTGCAACGAAAGTTATGGAATTTACCATGAACGGCTCGTACAGTCCAAGTCCGGCGGCAGTAAAAAGTAAACCTGATGAATCTAAATCAAAAAAATCTAAATCAAAAAGTATTAATTAATCAAACAAAAAAAAATTATGAAAGTATTACAAAAAATGGCTATGATGCTGACTATAGTAGCGGCATCGGCAGTGACGGTCGCCGCACAGGAAAAGGGCGACATGGCGGCGGGGGTAAACTTTGCCGTAGGTATGGGCGACGAGCTGACAAACTTCGGTTTCGGCGCAAAGTTTCAGTATAATGTAATTGCTCCGCTGCGCTTGGAGGGTGTCTTTACTTACTTCCTGCCCAAAACGGAGGGCGTGGAGGGTATTGCCGAGAGCAAAACCAGCATGTGGGATTTGAGCGTGAATGCACATTATCTCTTTCCCTTGGGCGAGAAAGTGGCGGTGTATCCGCTGGCCGGCGTAGGGATTTTGGGCGTTACCTCCAGCGTGGAGATGGATTTGGGCGAATTCGGTGGTGGTGACGCCGACATGAGCGCTTCGTCGTCCGACTTCGGGGTTAATCTTGGTGGCGGCATCGATTTTAAGCTCACCGAAGTTCTTATTCTCAACGCCGAAGCGAAGTACAAAATCGGTGGCGACTTTAACCGGTTTATTATATCGGCAGGCGTTGCCTACAAGTTCTAACAGGAGAACTTCACCGTAACACGACAATACCCCGACAGCCCCGCTGCCGGGGTATTTTTTTTGGGGGGTAACAACACCCGCGCAACGTTGTGGGGCGGCCGGCGCCCGCCCCACCGCAATTTCCGCCCCGCGCGGCGCAACAACGGGGGGTGGGCGCCGGGGGGCGCGTAATGCAAAACCCCGACAGTGTGCATGCTGTCGGTTTTTTTTGCGTTTGCCGTTCATAGTTCATAATTCATCGTTCATCGTTCAAAACCTGTTGATTTTTTTTGATAAAAAAGGATAACTTTTTTTGGAAATATGAAAAACTGTCTCTGTAAAAATACTTATGAAAACCGCAAATAAAGATATCCTTTTTAAGCCACATCTTTTGCACCGGAAAATCGCTTTCCGCAACGGTTGAAAACGGGAAAGTTTTCCACAGCCGATTTTGTTTATAATGTGTAAAACGTATGCAAGAGGGCGGCATTCAATGCTTTTTTCGGAAGGCCGTTTGTTAATTGCCGGCGCATAAAAAGTGTTTTTGGAAAATGGATGTGGATAACGAAATTTTTATAAACAAAATCCACGACTCATTATTTACAACAAAAGAAAATTTTATTTTATAATTTTTATATTGATGGAAAAAGGCATTGTTGATAACTTCGATTTTCGACCCGATAACCGGAATGTAGATTATTTCCCGTAAATTTGCGACCGCAAATAGCAGGACTATTCATGGACGATAATAATATGATAACAGACATCAATACGCTTCGGCGAGAGAAGAACGCGGTCATCCTGGCGCATTTTTACCAGCGGCCGGAGGTGCAGCAAATCGCCGATTTTGTAGGCGACAGTCTGCAGCTTTCGCAGCAGGCTGCCGCTACCGGCGCCGCTATTATTGTTTTTGCCGGCGTGCATTTTATGGCCGAAACGGCGAAGATTTTGTCGCCGGCCAAAAAGGTACTGCTGCCCGACTTGAACGCCGGCTGTTCGCTGGCCGACTCCTGTCCGCCGGAGGCTTTTGGCGCCTTCATCGCCGCGCATCCGGGGCATACGGTGATTTCGTATGTCAACACCAGCGCCGAAATCAAAGCCATGACCGATATTTGCTGTACGTCGAGTAATGCGTTGAAGATAGTGGAGAGCCTGCCGGTGGATGAAAAAATTATTTTTGGCCCTGACCGGAATTTGGGGAATTATATCAAAAGCATTACCGGTCGTGCAGAGATGCTGGTCTGGGACGGCGCGTGCCACGTCCACGAGGCCTTTTCGGTGGAGCGGTTGGTGGCGTTGAAAAAGCGGCTTCCCGGGGCGAAGGTGGTGGCGCATCCCGAATGCAAAAAAGCGGTGCTGCTGCTGGCCGATTTTATCGGTTCGACGGCGGCGGTGCTGCATTTTACGCAGCACGACGCGGCGGCGCAATATATCGTCGTGACTGAACCCGGCGTCATTTTTCAGATGCGGAAAGCCAGTCCGCAGAAGGAATTTATTCCGCTGCCCGGCGTTGACGCATCGGCTTCGGCGCTTGCCGATGACTGCGGCGCCTGCAACGATTGCCGGTTTATGAAATTAATTACGCTCGAAAAAATCTACCGCGCCCTGCAGTCCGAACAGCCGGAAGTGCTGGTCGAGGAAACAGTCCGGGCAAAGGCCGAAAAAGCCATCCGGCGGATGCTGGCGCTGTCGAAATAAAATGATATATATATAAAGGTATAGCCTACGATGGAAAATTTTGATCCGCATATAGTGAGAGAACAGAGCGACGGCGATTTTGAAGTGCAGATACGCCCCCGTGAATTTACGGACTTCTCCGGCCAGGAAAAAATTATTGACAACCTGAAGGTCTTTGTCAAGGCCGCCCTGATGCGCGGCGAGTCGCTCGACCACGTGTTGCTGCATGGCCCGCCGGGGCTGGGTAAAACCACGCTCGCGCATATTATCTCCAACGAGTTGAAGGTTGGCATGAAGATATCGTCGGGGCCGGTGCTCGACAAGCCGGGCGACCTGGCCGGGCTGCTCACCAACCTCGAAAGCGGCGATGTGCTGTTTATCGACGAAATTCACCGCCTCTCGCCGGTGGTCGAGGAGTATCTGTATTCGGCGATGGAGGATTATAAAATAGATATCATGCTCGACAAAGGCCCCAGCGCCCGTTCGATACAAATTGATTTGAATCCCTTCACGCTTGTCGGCGCCACCACCCGCAGCGGCTTGCTCACGGCGCCTCTGCGTGCCCGTTTTGGGATTCAGTGCCATCTGGAATACTACGACGCGCCGGTGCTGTACCGTATCATTCGCCGCAGCGCGGCTATCCTCGCTGTAGGCATCGACAGCGAGGCCGCCCGCGAAATAGCCCTGCGCAGTCGCGGAACGCCGCGTATTGCCAACGCCCTGCTGCGCCGCGTGCGCGACTTTGCGCAGGTCAAAGGCAGTGGCGTCATTGATTTGGCCATAACGCGCTATGCGCTGGAAGCCCTCAATATCGACAAACACGGGCTCGACCAGATGGATAATAAAATCCTCTCGACCATTATCCATAAATTCAAGGGCGGCCCGGTAGGGCTGACGACCATCGCTACGGCCGTCGGCGAAGACCCGGGCACTATCGAAGAGGTCTATGAACCGTTTTTAATTAAAGAAGGGTTTTTGCAGCGCACCCCGCGCGGCCGCGAAGCCACCGAACTGGCCTACGGGCATCTGGGCGCCTTCCGGGAAGGCCGCGACAGCGTGTTGTTTTAGTCTGTGTTTATAAGGTAAGATATGAAAAATATGTGGATATTTATTTTCATCGTATTGGTTATTTATGCGTCGGTCAATACGTACATTATTGTGCGCGGCTGGCAGCTGCTCGAGCTGCTTGGCCGATACCGGTACATATACCTGGCTGTGGCTTTGTTTGGCGCCACGGCGTTTTTTGCCGGCCTCGTCGTCAAACGCATGGCCGACACGCCGTGGACGGATGCGCTTTGGAATGTCGGCGCGTGGTGGTTAGTGGTGTTCCTCTATGCGCTGGTGGCGGCGTTGAGTTTCGATTTGGTGCGGCTGGTAGGGCTCTCTTTCGGGAAAAAATTAGCCACGCTCGTCGTCCACTGGCCGCAGGTGAAGGTCGGGTTGTTTGCGGCGTTTACGGCCGGACTGGCGATTATTGCCGGCATCGGGTATTATAACGGCACACGGGCGAAGGTGCGCACGCTGGACATCGCCGTGCAAAAAAGCGTGGCCGGAAGCGGGGAATTAAATATTGTTGCCGTCAGCGATATGCATTTGGGCGCGATTTATGCCCGCCGCCACCTGCAGCGCTGGGTAACGCAAATCAATGCACTGCAGCCCGACATTGTCTTTCTTGTCGGCGATACGTTCGACGACAATCCGGCGCCGGTGTTTCGCAAGAAGATGGGCGAACTTTTTGCGCAGCTGCGCGCGCCTCTTGGCGTATATGCCGTTACCGGCAACCATGAAATGATGGGCGAGCCGGCGGCGTCGATGCACTACCTGGCGCAATACGGCGTGCAGCCCCTGCTCGATACGGCGGTGCTGGTCGGCAACCGCCTGTATGTCGTCGGTCGGATGGACCGTTCGGCGAGGGAACGGAAAAGCATCGCCGCCCTGATGGCGCCGCTCAATACAACCCTGCCCGTTATTGTCCTCGACCACCAGCCCTACGAATGGGACGCCATCGCCGCCGCCGGCGCCGACATCAGTCTGTCGGGGCATACGCATCACGGGCAGCTGTGGCCTTTCAACTTTGTTACGCAAGGCATGTACGAAAAAGATTGGGGCTATTTACAAAAAGGCCGCACCCATTTTTACACCTCCTGCGGCGTTGGCGCATGGGCGGCGCCGGTGCGTACGGGCAGCCGGTCGGAAATAGTACGGTTGCGGGTGAGTTTTAAGGAATGATGAAGAGTTCTTTTTTTATTGTAATTTTGCGGGAAAATAAATAAATAAAATAGCATAAACGATGTCTGTAAACAAACTCATATTAGGCGACAACCTCGAAGTGCTGAAAAGCATCGAAGACGAATCAATCGATTTGATTTATCTCGACCCGCCGTTTTTCTCTAACCGCAACTACGAGGTAATTTGGGGCGACGAGGGCGAGGTGCGCTCGTTTCAAGACCGCTGGGCCGGCGGCATCGACCATTATATTGCCTGGCTCAAAGAGCGGGTCATTGAAATGTATCGGGTGCTGAAACCCACCGGCAGCCTGTTTTTGCACTGCGACTGGCACGCCAACGCGTATATCAGAGTAGATATTCTGGACAGGATTTTCGGGAAGAGTAAATTTTTGGGTGAAATTATCTGGCAACGCCATAATGCCCATAATGACGCAAAGAAAAAATTGGCCGTATTAACGGATACTATTTGGTATTACTCCAAGTCGGATATTTTTACCTATAATCCGATATATTCGGACTTTGAAGAAATCAATCATTACAATTTGAAAGACGAATCAGGGAAGTATTTTTTGGGAGATTTAACGGCGCCTAATGTTCGCAAAGGGGAATCGGGAAAGGAATGGAACGGCATCAACCCTACACAAAAAGGGAGAAGTTGGGCGGTTCCGAATATTATTGTAGAATATATAGCAGGAGCGGAAGCGGTCAAAAAATTAACCGTTCAGGAAAAATTGGATTTGTTGAATGAAAACGGGTACATTGTATTTAGCAAAAATGGGATACCGTCGGTAAAACGATATGAATTTATGTCGAAAGGCAGGTTATCCGGCAATCTTTGGACTGATGTAAAAAATGTATTAGGCTCCCAGGAGCGCATCGGTTACCCCACCCAAAAGCCCGAAGCGCTGCTCGAACGCATCATCAAATGTGCCTCCAATGAGGGCGACCTGGTACTCGACCCCTTTGTGGGCGGCGGCACCACCGTGGCCGTGGCCGACAGGCTTAAGCGCCGGTGGATAGGCATCGACCAGTCGGTAGCGGCCGTGAAAGTTACCGACCTGCGATTGCGCAGGCAGCAGAATATGTTTTCGCAGCCATACGAACTCAAGTTGCGTAAATACGACTACGACATGCTGCGCAATAAAAATGCGTTTGAATTTGAAACATGGATTATACAGCAATTCGGCGGAACGCCCAACAGCAAGCAGCGAAACGATTTCGGGCTTGATGGCCGCTCGTCCGATGGCGCGCCCATTCAGGTCAAACGTTCCGACAATATACAGCGCGACGTGATAGATAAATTCCTTTCGGCAGTCCAGCGGTACGATGAGCCGTTATTTGAAAAAAATAAGGCCGCAGGCAATCCCGTCGGGTATATTATTGCTTTTTCGTTTAGCAAGGGAGCGATGGCCGAAGCCGCCCGGCTGAAGAACAAGAGCGGTATTATCATTGAATTGAAAAAGGTAAGCGACATTATTCATTACGGGACTCCTCCGAAAGTATCGATCACCTCCAAAGAATTGGAAAACTACAAATACCAGCTCGAAGCGTCGGCGGTAAGCGAAGCGGGGATTGAATTTTATTCATGGGATTTTGACCACAACCCCGACGAGGGCTTCAAGGCCGATGTCGTGATAGATAAGGATGGAAAACAGGTGAAACGTTTTGAACCCGGCGAACACAGCATCGCCGTCGAGGCCGTCGATAAAGAAGGACTGGAAGGTGCCGGCGAATTAACGCTGAAAGTAAACGAAACAAAAAAACCAACTCCCTAACCCCCCCCATAGCATGCTCACAAAATACAAAGAAACCGCCGCATACATATCCCGACGGATACACGGCGAAACGCCCGAAACCGCCATTATATTGGGCAGCGGACTGGGCCTGCTGGCCGATAAAATCGAACAGCCAATAGTTATCCCATATACCGAAATCCCGCATTTTATGCATTCGACCGCCATGGGGCATCGCGGCAATCTGATTTTCGGCACGCTTGGCGGGAAAAAAGTGCTGGCCATGCAAGGCCGCTTCCATTATTACGAGGGCTACGGGATGCAGGAAGTAACCTACCCTGTCAGGGTTATGTATTTTCTCGGTGTTCGGAATCTGTTTGTGTCGAATGCGGCGGGCGGCGTCAATTTCAACTACCGGATAGGCGATTTGATGATTATTCGTGACCACATCAATTTGCTCCCCAATCCGCTTATCGGGAAAAATATCGACGAAATAGGGCTGCGCTTTCCCGATATGACACGCCCTTACGACCTGCCGCTGATAGCCGCTGCCGAAGCGATAGCTGCTGCTGCCGGCATCCGGTTGCAGAAGGGCGTGTACCTGGCCGGCTCCGGCCCGTCGTATGAAACGCCCGCCGAATACGCTTTTTTCCGCATGATTGGCGCCGATGCCGTCGGGATGTCCACCATTCCTGAAGTGATTGTCGCCCGCCATGCCGGGATGCGTGTCTTCGGCATGTCGGTCATTACGAACGAAGCCTGCGAGTTCCCGCCCGATTATGTCAACAGCGGCGACGACGTCATTAAAGCCGCCGCCGCCGCCACCGAAACCATGTCGTTCCTGTTTACCAAAATTATCGAACAGATAGCGCCTTCACCCGTTCATTGCGCGTAGCGCCGTTCGTACACAACGAACGAAAACGCGGCGTCGAAGGCTGTGCCGTGCGGGAAGTCGCGCCGTGAAACTTCGCGCCAGCCGGCCGGATCTATGGGCGGGAAAAAAGTGTCGGCGGCGTAGTCGGCATGCACTTCGGTAAGGTAAATGCGATGCGCCAGCGGTAAGGCTTCGCGATATACGCTTCCGCCGCCGATAACGAACAGTTCGTCGGTATCGGGACAGGCGGCAATGGCTGACGCCAAATCGGGCGCTGTGATAATGCCGGCGCGCGGCGGCAGGGTGCGGCTAAGCACAATATTGGTGCGGCCGGGCAAGGGGCGGCCAATTGACTCGAACGTCTTCCGCCCCATCACCACCGGATGCCCCCAGGTGAGTTGTTTAAAATATTGCAGGTCTTCGGAAATATGCCACAGGAGGCGGTTGCCTCTGCCAATCGCCCCGTTCCGTGCGACCGCCACAATAACGGACAGTTGAGCATTAACCATTAATCATTAATCATTAATCATTAATCCAGACGTTGAGGATTTCGCCGATGTACATTTTATGGAAGTCGCCGGCGGGGTAGATGTCGGCAGCGGGGTCGATAAACTGTTCGGGCGAGAAAAAGTCGGAGTAGATTTTCCGGCATTCGATAATCAGGCGCGCTTCTTCAAAGGCAACCCGTCCGCTTTCGAGGATACGTGGCGTAAGGCCGGCTTCCTTCACCTTGTCCACATCGCGCCCCGACACCCGCCCGCAAAGGGCTAAGGCGGCGCGGTACGACTCGTCGAAGAAGCACAGCGTAAAGCCGTCGTGCGCTTCGGTAAATTCAAAGGTGTAGCGTTGCGGACGAATAAAACAGAAGGCCACCGGGCGTTGCCACAAATGCCCGATGGCGCCCCAACTGGCGGTCATGGTATTAAACCGGTCGGGCGTGCCGGCGGTAATCAGCATCCAGCTGTCGGCCATCATACGCACGGCGTTGTCGGGGATTTCTTTACTGTCGATAGGGGTAAATACGTTCATCGTGTCGTTGGTTGGTTGATTTTGCCGGCAGGCTATCGCGGCCAGCAATAAAACAGTGTAACAAAAAATTTTTTTCATATCATTAAAATGAATGTGCCGGCAAAGGTAAAAAAACTTTTTGACAACCGTTTAAGAAACCGTATCTTTGTCCGAAATAACAAATCAGAAGGAGAGATTATGGATGTTCTGTCATTAATTGCCGGACTGGCCGCAGGGGGGGCGACGGCGTATTTTATTTTTTACCTGCGGCATCAATCGCGTGCGGTGGCCAAAGCCGATTTCGACGCCCTGAGCGACCGGCTTAACGCCCTCCACACACAGGCCAAAGTGCTGGAGGAAAAACTGTGCCTGCAACAGCAGGAGCATGTGCGTGTAACCGGCCGGCTGGCCGAAAAGGAAGCGGAGAACAGCGGCCTGCAGGCGAAAACGGCTGCGCTGGAAACAACCGTAGCCAATAAGGAACAGCGGGCGCAGGAGTTGTCGCAGGCGCTTTCGGAGCAGAAAAAGGAAACGGATACGTCCCGGCAGGAGATTATGCGGTTGAAACAGGCCGCCGCCGAAGGGAATGCACAAAACGAAGCATTGAAAACAACCCTCGGCGCACAGCAGGAGAGCTTTCAAAAACAGACGGAACAGCTCGCCCGACTGACCGATCAATATTATACCCTCACGGCCGAACACAGCGCCCTCACGGCCAATAATCAGGCATTAAAAGAAAAGCAGGCCACGCAAAAAGAGGAGATGCTCGAGCTGCAGCGGACGGCACAGTTGCAGTTTGAAAAAATTGCCGGCCAAATCCTCGATGAAAAGTCGGGGAAGTTCACCGAACTCAATAAAACCAATATCGAAGCCCTGCTCAAGCCGCTGGGCGAAAATATTGATCATTTTAAAAAGAAAGTCGAGGAGACGTACGATAAGGAATCGAAGCAGCGGTTTTCGCTCGAAGAGCGGGTCAGGGAGCTGGTCGAGCAGACCAATAAGGTGAGCAGCGAGGCCAACAATCTGGCGTCGGCCTTAAAGGGGCAGGTGAAAAAACAGGGCGACTGGGGCGAGATGATCCTCGAAAGCATCCTGCAAAAGTCGGGGCTCGAACGCGGGCGGGAGTATTTTTTACAGCAGACCATCAAGAACGAAGAGGGGCAAAGCCTGCGCCCCGACGTGCTCGTGAAGCTGCCCGACAACCGGATGGTTATCATCGACTCGAAGGTGTCGCTCGTGGCCTACGACCGCTTTTCAGCGGCCGATACGCCCGAAGAGCAGAACCTGCACCTCGCCGACCATCTTAAGTCGGTATATGCACATATCGACGAGCTGCAGGATAAAGAATACGACAACCTGCAGGAGTCGCTCGATTTTACGATGATGTTTGTTCCCATCGAGCCGGCCTATCTGATGGCCATCCAGCACGACCCGGAACTGTGGGCGTATGCCTATGCCCGCCGGATTCTGCTTATCAGCCCCACCAATTTGATTGCCTGCCTTAAGCTCATTGCCGACCTCTGGAAGCGCGAGTGGCAAAACAAAAACGCGATGGATATTGTCCGGCAGGGCGAGTTGCTGTACGAAAAGATTGTCGGTTTTGTATCGACGCTCGAAGAGGTCGGCCGCCATATTAACCGGTCGCAGGAAGCCTATGCCGTGGCCATCAACCAGCTCAGTACCGGGCGCGGGAATCTGATAAAGCGTGCCGTCGATTTAAAAAATCTCGGACTTAAGTCGAGCAAAACAATTTCCTCCGCCCTGCTGCCGCTGGAGGACGCCGAACCGTAATTTTTTTGATGGTTGTGATTGATATAATTGGGCATCCCATCATCCCAACCTCCCAATCCCGAAGGGATAACATTATTATAATGCAACCGATATGTAACAAAACGGCATTTGGTTTGTAACAACATACCTGTATTTTTGCCGCGAAATAATTCAACAACCGTTTAAATTCTTTTTTTATGAAACAACAAATGCTTATCTTCAAAATGCTTTTCCTTGCCGCAGTATGTGCTGCCGGTGAAGACGTCAGGGCGCTGATTAACTCCAAAGGCTGGAGCGACGGCGACTATATTATTACCTTCGCCGGCGATGGCGACAGCCAAACCGTTGAGGGCGACTTAAAGGGGTGAACGTTCCCAATTCCGAAAGGATGACATTATTATCATTCAACAACCCTATAAATTATTTTTTAGACGATACGCATGAAAACAGCCCTTTCTAAATTTGGAATCTCCCCACCCGATTTTGGACGCTCCTTAGCCGAAAAAAGGAGTTCCTTTTCTCAAAAAAGGAGTTCCTTAATTGGAAAAAGGAGCTTCTTAATTGAGAAAAGGAGCTCCTTAATTGGAAAAAGGCCCCTGGAGCGAAATTATGAGTGTAATTGTACCGTAGAAATTACGCATTAAAAAGTAGCCATTAGAAATTACGCATTATGGATTAAAAAACGTAATGCATAATGCGTAATTTTTAATTTAATGTCCTCCGGAAAAATAGTGCGTAATGGCCGCGGCGATTTTCTTTCCGGCGATTTTTGCCAGCTCGTCGGGCGTAGCCTTTTTAATGCGGGCGACGCTTTTGAACGCAATTAACAGATTGCGGGCGGTTACTTCGCCGACACCTTCGATGTCGGTGAGTTCGGTCGCCGAGAGCGGCTTCGAGCGCCGGCGGCGGTGGTGCGTGATGCCGAAGCGGTGCGCCTCGTCGCGCAGCTGCATGAGCAGACGCAGGGTCGATGAATTTTTATCTAAAAACAGCGGCACGCTGTCGCCGACAAAATAGATTTCCTCCATCCGTTTGGCCAGCCCTACGAGCGTGATTTGGCGTTCGAGGTTCAATGCCTGCAGGGCTTCGAAGGCCGCCCGCAGCTGTCCTTTGCCGCCGTCGATTACGACAAGCTGCGGCAGCGACTCGCCTTCGTCGAGCATGCGCCGGTAGCGTCGGGTAACGACTTCGTGCATGGTCGCAAAATCGTCGGGGCCGACAACCGTTTGTACGTTAAAATGACGATAGTCGCGCTTGCTCGGCCGCGCCCGCCGGAATACAACACACGAGGATACGGGAAACGAACCCTGGGTATTCGAGTTATCGAAGCATTCGATATGCTCCGGCAATACCGGAAGGTTCAAATCGTGCTGGACGGCCGACAGAATCCGTTCGGAATGCTTGTCGGGATGTATGTTCTCGAGCTGTTTCAGTTTTTCGAGACGGAAGAGCCGTCCGTTGCGTTCGCTCAGCGCCAGCAGTTTCAACTTGTCGCCGCGTCGGGGGACGATGTATTCCGTGTCGGGGAGTGCATGGTCGGGCAGGAAAGGCACCAGCACCTGCGCGCTTAAGGTACCTAAGAGGCTGTACATTTCGGCCATAAAATAACTTAACAGCGCCTCGCGCTCTTCTTCGATGCCCATCGTCATTTCGACAGTGTGCGATTGCGTTACGGCGCCCTGCACAACCCGCAGGAAGTTGCCGTATGCCACGCGCCCGTCCACGATAATCGAAAACACATCGACGTCGCTAATCTGCGGATTGACGATAACCGACTTGGCCTGGTAATTTTCCAGTTTCATCAGCCGGTCTTTGATTTTCTGTGCTTCTTCAAAGTTATAGTCTTTGGCGGCGTCCTGCATCTGTTGCTGGAGCAGGCGTCGCACTTCGGAGAGCCGTCCTTTGATGATGGCTTTGATGGCTTCGATATTTGCGTCGTATTCCTCTTTTGTTTGCATGGCCATGCACGGCGCTTTGCAGCGGAGGATGTGATAGTCGAGGCAGGGGGTATATTTTTTTTGTGCGATGGCCTCCGGCGAGAGGGTGAAATGGCAGGTGCGCAGCGGGTACAGCTGGCGGATGAGGTCGAGCAGCATTTTGAGTGTCGCCGCCGAGGGGTAGGGGCCGTAGTAGAGCGCGCCGTCCTTTGGTGTCTGCCGCGTGACGACGATACGCGGGAAGTCCTCGTTTTTGATGCAAATCCAGGGGTAGGTTTTGTCGTCTTTGAGCAGTACGTTGTATCGGGGCTGCAGTTCTTTAATTAAGATATTTTCGAGCAGCAGCGCATCGGTTTCGGTCGGCACTGCGGTATGCCGGATGTCGGCAATTTTAGCGACCAGGATCCCTCTTTTTTTGTCTTCGGTATGCCGTGCCGTGAAATATTGCGCCACCCGTTTATGCAGGTCTTTTGCTTTGCCTACGTAAATCACCGTACCGGTGTCGTCGAGGAAGCGGTAAACGCCGGGTGTATGAGGCAGGGTTTTTACCCGGTCGGATATATCGTGTTTCGTCCCGTTCATCCCGTTCATCCACGTTCATCCACTTTCGTCCGCCTTCATCCTTTCATCCGCTTCGAGGCTTCCGAAGGATTCAAAGTCTCCGGCAAACTGTTCGCCCTTGCGGAATCCGATGTCGGTAATATATGTTGTGCCATGGATGGTGAGGGTTTGCTGTCGCTGCAGCGAGTCGAACATGCCGTTCTCCCGATTTTGGGGGATGGCGAAATAGGGCGACAGCGGCTCGCCGGCATAGTCGAACGACGCGATGGCCGACAGGGCTTCGAGCAGTATTCCGAAATGGATTTTCCGCACGAACTCGCGCTGCGGGTCGTTGTAATAGCCGCCCGATTCGACGAGTATCGTGGCGCTGTGCTGCGCCTGCGACCATTCGCCGAACGCGCGCGGCTCGTATGCATCGCTCCATTTGGCGACGCCGTGGGGGATAATCGCCTGCAGTTTGCGGTTCAGCCATACGATTAGCTGCATGGCGCGGCGGCGGTTGTCGGGGATTGATTCCTGTATGTCGGCCGGCGGCGCCAGAAAGGCGATAGTGGCCGGCACCGGCGATGCGCCGGCCGAATAATAGCTTTCCTGGTCGTGCAGGTTGAACGAAAAATGCGGGGCAAAAGTCCCTGTCAGGTTGTGCAGAATACGGCCTTCGGGGGTTGTGCAGCGCCGTGCGTCGCGATTTATATCAATGCCGCAGGCATTCTCGCGCCGGTTGCATTCCGCCCCGTCGGGGTTGAGCATGGGGATGAAGCAGAGCGAGAGTTGCGACATTGTTTTTTCGCGCCACCGGTTGTGCCTGTCCGATGCTGCCAGGAAATTGAATACGTCGAACAGCGTCCGGGTGGCCGTACTTTCGTCGCCGTGCATTTGCGACCAGAGCAGTACGCGAGTGGCGCCGGTTCCTGCCCGGATGCCGTAAATCGTACGTCCTTCGACCGACTCTCCGACGGGCGACACGGTAAACATCGGCGGCAGGTTGGCTATCCGTTGCACGACCTGTGCGTGTTTCACTTCGCGTGTATCGAGTCCCGCTTCGCGGTAATGCGCCTGTATGTCCAGAAATCGTTGCATAATGGTTAATTATTATTTCCACCCTTGTGCGCGCAGCGCTATTGCTTGATTGTCGGGGGTAATAAGACAGGCGCCTTCGGCGGCATCGCACAGGTGGCCGATAATATCTATCTGCGGCAATTCCTTGCGGAGGGTGTCGTAGGCGTCGATGGGGACGGTAAATAGCAGTTCGTAGTCGTCGCCGCCATTGAGGGCTGCGGTAACGGCGTCGATATGAATTTCGTCGGCCATGCGGAATGTTTCGGCGGCAATGGGCAGGCGCTCGAGGTAGATGCAGACGCCGCACTGCGATTGGCGGCAGAGGTGAAGCGTGTCCGACGCCAGCCCGTCGCTCACGTCGATCATCGCTGTTGGCTTCAGGTCGATGGCGGCCAGGGAGTCGATAATATCTTTCCGGGCTTCGGGCTTGAGGTAGCGTTCGAGGATATATTCATAGCCCTCAAGACGGGGCTGCTTGTCGGGTTGGCCGTCGAAGACGCGCTTTTCGCGTTCGAGCAGCTGCAGCCCCATGTAGGCGGCGCCGAGGTTGCCGGTGAGGCACAGCAGGTCGGTTTTCTTTCCGCCCGAGCGATATACTATTTTATCTTTCGGCGCTTCGCCGATGGCGGTGATGCCGATGGTGATGCCGGTCATCGACGGGGCGGTGTCGCCGCCGACGAGGTCAAGGCCGTAACGGGCGCAGGCGGTACGGACGCCGGCGTAGAGTTCGTCCAAATCTTCTACATGGAAGCGTTGCGAGAGGCCGATGGCCAGAAGGATTTGGCGCGGGGTGGCGTTCATGGCGTAGAGGTCGCTGATGCCGGCCACCACGGCTTTATACCCTAAATGTTTCAGGGGGGTATAGGTTAAGTCGAAGTGAATGCCTTCGAGCAGCAGCTCGGTCGAGACCAGTGTTTCGGCCTGCCCGTAATGCACCACCGCGGCATCGTCGCCGATGCCTTTGACGGTCGATGGCTGGGTGCATTCGATGGTCTTCGACAGGTGTTCTATTAAATTAAATTCGCCTACTGTTTCGATAGTGGTCTTTGCCATGTTGAGTTGTTGAATTGTTACACGACAGTCCTAATTTCCCATTCCTAATTCCTCGGTAGCTTTTGCCAGCGTATTGTCGATGCTTGCGAGGGTTCGGTAGTAGGCATTGTCTTCGAGGGGCGTGTTCCGGCCGATGTGGGCGCGCAGGTGGGTGTCGATGAGGAGCCGGCACTCGTTCCATGCGGCATCGGTAGCGACAACGCCCCGCTCGGCGGCATAGCGGCGGAAGAGCGAGTCGAAGCGATAGGCGGCAAAACAGGCGTTCAGTTTATCGAAGGACTGTATTTCGTTGAGGGTTTCGCGGTGCCGGTCGGTGAACTCGAGAGCGAAGAGGTAAACGAGGTTTTTGCGGTTCACGGACAGGAAATAGGCATTGACGCCCGTAGTGTCGATAGGAACAAAGACATCGGGCATGATGCCTCCGCCGCCATAGACGACTTTTCCCTGCGGGGTGTGGAATTGCTCGCCGCTCATTTTGGCGCTGTCCGACGAGCTCATTTCGCCGTGGCGGTACCGGTCGTACAGCTCGTTTTCATAAGCTTGCCGGTTGTTGCGGGAGTAGGGTTTCTGGATAGAGCGGCCGGTGGGCGTATAGTAGCGGGCGACAGAGAGGCGCAGGCCGGAGTTGTCGCTGAAGAATACGGGTTCCTGCACCAATCCTTTTCCGAACGACCGGCGTCCGACAATCAGGCCACGGTCATTGTCCTGAATCGCTCCGGCGAGGATTTCGCTGGCCGAGGCGCTGCTCTCGTCGATAAGGATGGCGAGGCGGATGTCGCGGCACCGGCCGGTGCCGGTGGCGAAGTAATCGTGGCGCGGGCGTACGCGGCCTTCGGTATAGACAATAAGATTGCCTTTATCGAGAAATTCATTGGCTATTTCAAACGCCTGTTCGAGCAGGCCGCCGCCGTTGCCGCGCAGGTCGAGTACAAGACTGGTCATGCCTTCGGAACGAAGGGCGTCTATCCCCGCCAGAAATTCCGTGTGGGTGGTTTTCGAGAATTTCGACAGGCGGATATATCCGGTTTCCCCGTTAATCATATAGGCAGCATCGGCGCTTTTGACGGGGATTTTGTCACGGACGATGGTTATCGCCAGCCGCTGGTCTTCGCCGGGGCGGGCAATACCTAACCGGACTTTGGTTCCCCGCTGGCCGCGCAACATGCGGACGATGGCGTTCTGGTCGAGTTGCCGGCCGGCGATAAGCGAGTCATCGACGGTAACGATACGGTCGCCGGGGTGGATGCCTACGCGCTCCGAAGGGCCTCCGGCAATGACATTCATCACCACCACCGTATCGTTGGGCATGTTAAACGTAACGCCGATGCCGTCGAAGTTGCCTTCTATCGATTCATTGGCCTGCGGCATATCGACGGCGGAAATATAGACGGAGTGGGGGTCTAATTCTTCGAGGATAACCGGCAGGGCGCCCTCAATCAGTTCGGCAACATCGACGGTGTCGAGGTAGTTGTCCTGAATTTGCTGGACGACCAGCTCCAGTTTACTGAAATCGTTGGAGGCATCGAGCCGGAAGGTATGGCCGTGCGTGGAGGCGCGCTGGCCGATGTAGATGCCGGCCAGCAGGAACAGGATCGGGAGTATAAATTGCAGCAGCGGTGGCCGCCGCGGGGGTTGAGCAGGGGTATTCATGGTGTGTATTATATTTCATCGGGGTTAATAAACAGTACGTCGATGCCGGCGCTGTGGAGGAGCGCCAGCCCATCGGCGTCGCGGTATTCGCTGCAGTAAACAACCCGGCGGATGCCGGCCTGAATAATCAGCTTGGCGCATTCGAGGCACGGCGCGGCGGTTACGTAGAGCGTGGCGCCTTCGCTGCTGTTGTTCGATTTGGCGACTTTCGTAATGGCGTTCGCTTCGGCGTGCAGGACGCAGGGCTTGGTGAAGCCGGCGTCGTCTTCGCAGTTGTTTTCAAAGCCCGACGGCGTGCCGTTGTAGCCGTCGGAGATAATCATACGGTCTTTCACTATCAGCGCGCCTACCTGCCGGCGCCGGCAGTAGGAATTTTCAGCCCACACGCGCGCCATTTTCAGGTAGCGGCGGTCGAACTGGAGCTGCTTTTCGGAGGCAGTCAAAGGGGCGCGTGAGGGTAGGGGGGAGGGGTTCATTTCGGCAGTTGATAAAGGAATCGTTTGATACTCTTCTTCGGCGTTTTCTCAAACTCTTCAGGCCGGATTTTGACGCGCGCCAGCTGCGAATAGGCCGGCAGCTCCTCATTGACCCGAACCCGGATGTCTTCCATAAGCCGCTGCAAATCCTGGTCGCGGATGCCGTCGGTTTCGGCCGCGGCGTAGTCAGGGAAAATAAGCGCAACGAGCTTGCCCTCCTGCTCGAGCACGAGCGACTCGACAACGTAGGGCTTATTGTTAATACAGTCTTCTATTTCTTCAGGATAAATATTCTGCCCCGAAGGCCCCAGGAGCATATTCTTACACCGCCCCCGGATATACAGATACCCGTTGCTGTCCATCACGCCGACATCGCCGGTACGCATCCACCCGTCGTCGGTCATGGCTTCGCGGGTGGCTTCCTCATTGCGGTAGTAACCGAGAAAAAGATTCTCCCCGCGTACCAAAATCTCCCCCGCAACGGTCGCCGGAGCCGGCGAGTCGATACGGACTTCCATCCGCGGCGCCGCGCGGCCGCACGAGAAGAGCGGCGTCCGACTGTAATCTTCATACGTAATAATCGGCCCGCATTCGGTCATCCCGTAACCGACGGTATAGCGGAACCCGATTTTCTTAAAGAACGTCTCGGCTTCGCGATTGAACGCCGCGCCGCCAACCACCACTTCGTAGAACCGGCCGCCGAACACATTGCTCATCGCCGTATGGAATTTCTTTTTCACCGACTGGTCGATAATCGGCAGCTTAAGGAGCATCTTCACCGATGTCTTTTCGAGGAGCGGCAGCAGCTGTTTTTTATATATCTTTTCAATAATCAGCGGCACCGACACAATCAGCGTCGGACGGATTTGCGCAAAGGCTTCCATAATGATTTTTGGCGACGGCATCCGCGTAAGAAAATGCACGTGCATCCCCACCGAAATTTCATACAGAAACTCGAACATCAACCCGTACATGTGCGCCAGAGGGAGCATCGACACCAGCGATTCGCGGTAGTCGGCCGGCAGCACCTCCTGCGCAAAAAGCAGGTTCGACAGCAGGCTGCGATACGGCAGCATCACGCCCTTTGAAAGCCCCATCGTCCCCGACGTGTAGTTAATCACCGCCAGCTCGTCGGGCTTGTCATGGTGATACGCGATATGTTCCGCCCGGAAGTTCTTCGGGTATTTGCGGCCGAAGCGCTCGTTAAGCCGTTCGCGTGCGCTGCGCACGGCCTCGTCGCGGCAGTAAAGCACCGAGAAATCGGCCAGCGAAATAATAGCGTCCAGGCCGGGCATCGCTCGCTCGTTAAGGTTTTCCCACATCAAATCGCCGACGAAGAGCAGCCGTGCGTCGGAATGATTGATGATATGATGCACATTGTCGGGCTTAAACTCGTGCAGTATCGGCACCACCACCGCCCCGTAAGCGAGCGACGCGAGGAACACCACGCCCCAGTTCGACTGGTTGCGGCCGCACAGGGCGATTTTATCCCCCTTCCGCAGCCGGCATTCCTCAAAAATAATGTGCATCTTGGCAATCCGCCGCGCAACATCTTTATATTGCAGCGTAGTGCCTTTATAGTCCGACAGCGCCGGACGGTCCCAATGCTCTTTGAAACTGCGTTCAAAGTGCGCAAGAAAACTGTTGTCATTCATAAAACTTTATCTTTGTCAGGTTTGGTTTATTCGGATATTCTTTCCGCTGCCGCGGGATGCTTCCTCTATCCCGCCGGCTGCCTGTTAAAACAATCCGGCCGCAAAGATAGTGAAAATAATTTTTGATAGTTCATTTTGGCTTGCGCCGGATGAATTACGAATTACGAATTACGAAAGAACATAGACAATAGACAATAGATAATAGAACATAGACGGCTTGCGCCGGATGAATTACGGATTACGAATTACGCATTACGGCTTCCGCCGGATGAATTACGAATTATGGATTAGGAAGAATCATTGATGCGAACCCAAGTTGAGGGTCAACTCCGACTTGCATCATTGATGCGAACCCAAGTTGAGGGTCAACTCCGACTTGCATCATTGATGCGAACCCAAGTTGAGGGTCAAGGCCGACTTGCATCATTGATGCGAACCCAAGTTGAGGGTCAAGGCCGACTCGCATCATTGATGCGAACCCAAGTTGAGGGTCAACTCCGACTTGCATCATTGATGCGAACCCAAGTTGAGGCTCAACTCCGACTCGCATCATTGATGCGAACCCAAGTTGAGGCTCAACTCCGACTTGCATCATTGATGCGAACCCAAGTTGAGGGGCAACTTGGGTTAGAAGCATTGCTTTTACCTTGAGTTGACCCTCAACTTGGGTTAGAAGCATTGCTTCTACCTTGAGTTGACCCTCAACTTGGGTTAGAAGCAATGCTTCTACCTTGAGTTGACCCTCAACTTGGGTTAGAAGCAATGCTTCTAACATGAATTTTTAATAAATTGTTGATAACTTTTTTTATTTATATGATGTGATAATGAAAAAAAACTGTATTTTTGCAGCATCATTTTAAAAACATATAATTATGCACAACCTTTTAAGTACTCCTGACAACACGCGCTACTTCAATCCGGCTCACGTGAGCTTTCACACCGTTATTCTGGCGCTGTGTATCCTGCATGAAGACGTCATTGATGCGGCGGCGCTGATTACCGCCTATAAGGACGCCGTTACGCAGGAAACAGACGTCTATGAATACGCTCATATCAGCGAGCTGACCCGCAAAAAAGAAGCGGCTGACCATGCGCGTGACCACGCCGTTACCGGCGTCCTCGAAACCGTGCGCGTTGCGATGCGCAATTTTGACCCCGTAATCCGGGAGCGTGCCTACCGGATACATGACATCCTCAGTGACTTCGGCGATGTCCGCCAGATGGCTTATGACGGCGAATCCGCGGCCGTGGACAGCCTCGTTGAGAACTTCCGCAGTGCCACCTTCCTGCCCGACATTCAAGCGCTCGGGCTGGTTGCCTACGTTAATGAGATGGCTACGCAGAATAATCTTTTTAAGACCTATGCCGACCAGACGGCTGACCTTAACCTCCAGCGTCCGCCTGTTTCGATGAAAGAAGCCCGTGTCGTTACCGACCATGCGCTGAAGAAAATTACCGACCGGGTGATTGCCAAAGTTAATTTGAACGGGATAACGGGGTTTGGCCCCTTTGTCGCGAAATTTAACGAGCTCACCGACCATGCCAATGATGTGGTTAAGGATCACTACGGGCGTATTCATGCGCGGATTGACATTACCACGGCTGTTACGGCTCCGATACCGGTGCAGACATACACCGGCAAGCCGATATTTGTGATACCCGAAGCGACGCTTCGCTATATTAAGGATGGCGTCGAGCATAATGTCGTGCTGGTTTTTGCGACTGACTTTGCGCTTACCTATCGTGACAACATCGAGCCCGGCCTGGCGACTGTTATCATGCAGGGCATCGGTAAATATGCCGGCGAGCGTGTCGTTACGTTCAATATCGCATGACCCGCGGAGGGCCGACAGGCCTTTTTTCGAAAAAAGTAAATACGGGAGAGCGGGACTGTTCATGTTTTTACATAATCAGAATTTGTACTGTTAGTTTTCTAAATAGAAGTCCGCTCTCCCTTTTTTTTATGCCCGATGGCGAACAGCGCATCGCGAAGCGTATAAACGATACCCGGCGCCGTTCCGTACAAACGCCGCAATCTGTAATTCAAATGTAACCGCACCGTAATAAAACTGTAATAACGAACGCCTATCTTTGCCGTAAATAAATATTAATACTGTTAAATATGAAAACACCTTCTATCATTTCCTCCGCTTTATTGCTTTCTCTGATGCTATGGCTCGCCGGCGCTGCTGCCGCGCAGGGCTACACCGTAACGCTCAACCCCGGCGCCGGCAGCTGCACGCCGATGTCGCTAACTGAAGCTTCCCCCGGCGCTGGGGTAACGCTTCCGGCGGCTGCGCCGCCGGAAGCTTGCAGTACTGCAAGCTGGATTTTTGCCGGCTGGTCGGCTGCATCGGTCAGCGACACCGACACCGCGCCGGCAGGCTTAATCGCTGCCGGCGCGTACACCCCTGCGGGGGATATAACGCTGTTTGCGGTGTATAAAAAAACCGAAGGGGGGGGGGGGCTGGAAGCGCCTATAGATACCATAGGTTTCGAATCGTCGGAAGGATTTGCAGCCAGCACAACCTATAATAATACAACTCCTAAAAATGAGGGCGCGGACGGTAAAAAGTGGTCTTTTATATTGGGTACCCCGTCCACAACCGATGCGATAGATGGTTTGCAATCGGCACAAATGCGTGGTTATACCACTATCACTACTACAAAAGGATCGGTAGCGATGCTGTACGACTATCATAAAGTTACAAAAGTGCTGTTCAATGCCAGATACAGTAATTGTAGTGGTAGTGGTTGTACTATTCCCATTAATGTACAGTATTCAGCCAACTCAGGTTCTACATGGAGCAACGCTTCGACATGGAATTTAACAACGACAAAAACCCAATACACCTATACTGTAAGTTCTACTGGAGAGTATCCGAATATACGAATTAAATTTGAAGATCAGCTAACAGGTACTGCACACAGAGTGTACATAGATAATGTTATATTCTATGGAATGGTTGATAATCCTACAAGCACCTACACCTCCACGCTCCCCTGTGCGCCGGTTTCTACCGATACCTACACTGTAACGCTCGATGCCGGCACGGGCTCTGTAACGCCGACGTCTATTCCCGAAGCCTCCCCCGGGGCGGGTGTTACGCTCCCGGCTGCCACGCCCTCGGCTAACTGCATTGCCGAAGGCTGGACGTTTGCCGGCTGGTCGGGTGCGTCGGTGAGCGAAACGGCTACCGCGCCGCCGCTAATCCCTGCCGGCGCCTTCGCGCCCACGCAGGACACTGCGCTGTATGCGGTGTATAATACTACGGCCGGATACGCCTTCGTTGCCGTTACCCACCTCGACAGCGTTAAGGCCGGAACCTATGTCATCACCTTTGAACATGATGATGTGTCGGCTACCACGTACTATTTGCCCAGCGAGCCGGCAACGGCCAATATTGATAATCCTGCTGCCGGCACGCTCACTGCCGCCGGTGGCGTATTGGCCGAACCCGTTACCGAGTCCATGCAATGGACGTTTACCGGTACCAACGCCAAAGCCACCGGCATGACCGTAAGCCATACCAACGGCGCCACGACGTGGTGGCTCAGCTGGTACGAACCGCAAGGCAACGGAGCGCAGGGCGTATCCGTAAGAACTGCCGACGACGACGATGACCGGTATTATAAATGGTATGCCGTAGCCAATGAAAACGCATCCTATACCTGCGACCTGCAGTTTCGCTGTACCGCCTCCACATCGCCGGGGCGCAATCTGGCGGTATATCCCGACGTCGCTCCATACAACAATCCCACGTGGCGCAGTTATCATAATGGCTCGTCATCGAATGATTATTATAAAGGCTGCCTGACCCTCTACAAAAAAACAGCGCAACCCCTCTACCACTCCGCCCCTGACTGCACGCCCTGCACCACGACGCCCACCATCGGCGCCACGGCCTGCGATAATAACGTAGCGCCCACGTCGGCTGAAGTAACCAACGCCGGCATTTCCAATTTCGCAGACGCGAACTGTAACATTACCGGCTACGGCTTTGTTTACGGCGCCACGTCCAACCCCGCTATCGGCGCCGGTACGCAGACGGCTGTCGGTACTGTCTATCCTGCCGAAAACGCGCCGTTCGGTACTACGCTATCGGGCCTCACGGCGGGCGAGACGTACTATGTCCGTGCCTATGCCATCAACGGCGCCGGCACCGTATATAGCGCCGAATGTACCTTCACCACGCCGGCGCCTCGCTATACCGTAACCCTCCATGCCGCCCCCGGCACGGTGCCTGCCACCTCGCTCACGCAGGATACCTACGGCGCCGCGGTTACGCTCCCTGTGCCCGCATTGCCGTCGTCGTGCACCGGCGAAGGCTGGTCGTTTGCCGGCTGGTCGAGTACTGCGGT